>CAISPV010000113.1 GCA_903887485.1 uncultured Desulfobulbaceae bacterium
ATAAGCAAAAAAGCAATGCTGATTTCAAACGGCTCTTAAATATCGGGCCATATCCTTGGCAAAATAGGTAAGAATGATATCAGCGCCGGCCCGTTTAATGGAAAGCAGGGTCTCGGCCATGACCTTGTCTCCGTCTATCCAGCCTTTTTCGGCGGCAGCCTTGATCATCGCATATTCACCGCTTACATGGTAGGCGGCAATGGGCAGGTCGAATTCATCCTTGAGTTTGGAGATGATATCAAGATAGGCAACTGCCGGTTTGACCATGAGGATATCCGCCCCTTCCTCGACATCGAGTGTCGCCTCGCGCAGGGCCTCGCGGCTGTTGGCCGGGTCCATCTGGTAACTGCGGCGATCGCCGAATTGCGGGGCGCAGTTGGCGGCGTCGCGAAAAGGGCCGTAAAAGGCGGAGGCGTATTTGACCGCATAGGACATGATGGGGATCATTTCAAAATTGTTTTCGTCAAGGGCGGCGCGGATTTCCGCCACCCGGCCGTCCATCATGTCGGATGGGGCCACCATGTCAGCCCCGGCCTGGGCATGGGAGAGGGCGGTCTTGGCCAGGATTTCCAGGGTGGCATCATTGTCCACCGTGTTGCCGATCAGGCAGCCGCAGTGGCCATGATCGGTGTATTCACAGAGGCAGACATCGGTGCTCACCATCATCTCCGGCGCCTTGTTTTTCAGTTCCTTGATGGCTCGCTGGATAATTCCATCCTTGGCATGGGCGCCGGAGCCGACGCCATCTTTTTTCTCCGGGAGGCCAAAGAGAATCACAGACTGAACGCCCAGTAGCAGGCACTCCTCCGCCTCTTTTTTCAGTTGATCCACCGAGAGTCGAAAGACGCCGGGCATAGAGGGGATCTCTTCCCGTTTGTTTTTGCCGGGCATGACAAACAGAGGATAGATGAGTTGTGAGGCCGAGAGAGTGGTCTCGCGGATCAGGGCGCGGAAGGTCTCGTTGCGGCGCATGCGGCGTGGTCGATATTCAGGGAAAACCATGATGTGAACTCCTTAAAATAAAATGTTAACCTTCGGCGATAATGTACAGGCTTTTGAGCTTTTTATGGAGATGGCTTCGATCCATCCCGATTTGTTCGGCGGTCTGAGAGATATTGCCATCGTTTTCATTGAGTTTTAACTGGAGATAGTGGCGTTCAAAACTCTTTTTTGCCTCTTGAAAATCAGCAGCCAGATAGGGAAGCAGGCCGGTCTGGTCATGCGGGGCCACGCTCGTTGCCCCAGGGGTCAGGAAAAGATGGATTTCCTTTTCGCTGATCACGGGATTTGAACACATGATGACTATCCGTTCAATAAAATTCCGCAACTCCCTGACGTTTCCCGGCCAGGAGTGGGCCATCAAGGCCTGATAGGCGCCATCTGAAAACTCTTTTTGCCCCATGCCTCCTGCGGCCAGTCTTGTGAGCAGGTCCTGCACCAGCAGGGGGATATCCTCCAGTCGGTCGCGCAGGAGAGGCACCTGAATGGGAACCACGTTGAGACGCCAGAACAGGTCGGCCCGGAAGTTTCCTTTTTCTATCTCTTCTTCCAGATTTTTATTGGTTGCTGCCAGCACCCGTACATTGACGCTGATGGTCTTGTTGCCGCCGACCCGCTCGAATTTCTGTTCCTGCAGGATGCGCAGGATCTTGGCCTGGGTCTTGAGGCTCATGTCACCGATCTCGTCGAGGAAAAGGATGCCGCCGTCGGCCTGGTCAAATTTCCCCCGTTTGCTGGTATGGGCTCCGGTAAAGGAGCCTTTTTCATGGCCAAAGAGTTCGGACTCGATCAGTTCTTCGGGGATTGCCGCACAGTTGACCTCGACCATTGCCTTGTCGTGTGATTGGGAAAACCGGTGGATGGATTGGGCCACGATCTCCTTGCCGGTGCCGTGGGCGCCGCGGATCAGCACCCAGGCATCTGACGGGGCCACTCGTTCGATCTGGGCCCGCAGCTCTTTGAGCACCGGGGAGTTGCCGGTAAGGGTGGTCGGTTTTTCACTGTTTTCCCTGAGCCGAAGATTCTCCTGCTCAAGCTGGGCATAGCGCAGACCATTGTTGATAGCGAGAATGATCTTGTCATAGGAAAGGGGCTTTTCAATGAAGTCGAAGGCACCTTTGCGGGTGGCCTGGACGGCTGTTTCAATGGTGCCGTGTCCGGAGATCATGATCACCGGCAGCGAAAAACGTTCCTTGATTTTTTCCAGGGCGGTCATCCCGTCCATGTGCTTGCCCATCCAGATATCAAGGAGGACAAGATCAACCTGTTCTTCATCAAGCAGCTCAATGCCTGCCTCAGCCGTTGAGGCGCAGAGGGGGGAAAAACCTTCGTCCTGAAGGATGCCGGAGAGAGATTCCTGGATGCTGACTTCATCGTCTATGATCAGAATTCGTTTGGCCATCTAACTGGTTTCTTTCTGTAAAAGGGGAAGTTCAATAATAAAGATTGAGCCATGCGGGATGTTGTTCTGCACCCGGATGTAGCCATTGTGGTCAGCGACAATGGTGGAGACGATGGCCAGTCCCAGTCCTGTCCCGGTTTTTTTGGTGGAGAAATAGGGCTCAAAGAGTTTGGGAATGTCTTCCTCCGGTATGCCTGGTCCACTGTCGGATATCTTGATAAAAACACTTTCCTTCTCCTCGTTCAGAGAAAGGACAATGTCTATGGTCCCGCCTATTGTACTGTCATTCGATAAAACTGCAACAGCATTGTCCAGAAGGTTAATCAGGCAGCGTTTGATCTGTTCGGCGTCAAAGCTGAAGATAGGGATGGGCTCGGTCTCGCTACAGGTGAAGATGATCTCTTTGTGGGCCTCCTGATAGAGGAAAAGGGTCTCTCTGGTGACCTTGCACAGGCTGTCGGCTGCCTGCTGGATCTTGGGCATCCTGGCAAATTGGGAAAACTCACTGACCAGCCGTTTCAGCTCATCCACCTGTTTGATAATGGTGTGGGTGCATTGATCAAAGATGCCGTCTTCTTCTTTCAGAATCTCCGGGTAACGTCTGCGCAACCGTTGGGCCGAGAGTTGAATGGGAGTGAGCGGATTTTTGATCTCATGGGCGATGCGCCTGGCAACCTCGCGCCATGCGGCCATGCGTTGCATCTTCTCCAGCTTGGTCAGGTTGTCGAAGACCACCACAAAGCCCAGGGAGTTGCCATCCTCATCTTCCAGTCGGGTAAAATTGACCAGGAGTGAAAATTTCTCCTTGAGGATGCTGAGTTTCAGGTGCTGCTCAATGGAAGTCTTGCCGGTGATCTGTAATTCCTTGAGAAAACCGCTGATGATCTCCGCATGTCCCTTGAACAGCACTTCCTGGTAGTGCCGATTAAGAAAATGGTCCTTGTTGATGTGGAGAAGTTTTTCGGCAAAGCGGTTGATGGTGGTGATCCGGCCGGAGTTGTCGAGTGAGACTACACCGGCGGCGACATTTTGGAGGATGATTTCGGTGTAACGCCTCCGTTGTTCTGATTCCTGAGAACTTTTCTGGAGGGCTTTATGAACCTCTTCCAGTCGGGTGTTGCTGGAATTCAGGTTGGTGGTCATGGTATTGAATGAATCCACCAGTAAACCCATTTCGTCATCAGCTTTTTTCTCGAGAACAAAACCCAGATCTCCGCCGGCAACCCTTCTGGTGGCGGTAGCCAGTTTTTCAAGGGGATCGGTAATTCCTCTGGCGATATAAAAACCGAACCAGACAGCAGCAAAGACGATGAGCAGGGTTACAATGAGCAAGATTGCCAGCAGCCAGAACTTGAAAGGTTTCTTCATGTGCTTGAGTTGCCGGTAGTCCTCTATGCCCTGCGTGATCAGGGTCATTCGCTCCTTTTGTTCTTTTTTTATCAATCTGGTGGTGATCAGAATTGCTTTTTGGGGGGGGAGAGATGGTAAGACGATCTGGGCAACGCAACGGACCAGATCGCCTGGCGCGGATTCCTGCACCAGGGTAATTGGCTCTTTTTGGTTTCGCGCCTCGCGCAGAGTGTTGAGCGGGATCTTGGGTAGCGTCAGATCGGTCAGCGTCGTCGTCGAGGCGCTGATCTCGAGAGACTGATTGTCAGGAATCAGGGTGAGACTGTCCGGGCCGTCAATAAGATGAGAGCTGATGATGCCATCCAGCGTTTTCTGGATGACTTCCGGGGCGGATAGGATTTTCTCCTGTCTGGCAAGAAGTCCTTCAATCAAGTGGCTTTCTCTGTTTACCTGTTCTTTTCGTTCCTGAAAGACGGCCTGGGCGAGTTCCAATGACTCTTGCAGGGATCGTTCAATATTGGCGTTAAACCAGTAGTCCATGCTGGTGGAGATAAATTGCAACGCCACAAAAAAGAGCAGGATTGAGGGGACGAGCGAGAGACAGATGAAGGAGGTCACCAATTTTGTTTTCAGCTTGGTGCCTAAGAATTTCTGACGGCTTTCAAAAAGGAGTTCGGCCAGATTGCGCAAGACCAGAAAGAACATGAGCAGGGCCAGCAGCACATTGAGATTGATGATGCCAAAGAGCAGAATGTTGCTGCTGACAGGCAGTGTGCTGTTGCTGGTGACCAGGGTTTTTTCCAGCCAGCTCAAGAGAAAAAAAAGACAGATGCAGGTCAGGATGACCAGGCGGATGAGTCTTCTTTTCTGTTGACGTTGTGCCGGGTTTAACGCCGGGCGTTCAGAGGCAGGCTCAGGTCGCGGGCTGTTTGGTGCTGCTTTGTTCATGCGCGGGGCGGCTGTTTCTTAAGGAGACGTCTTAATAGGTGAATTCAATAGTGTGCCAATCGGTTTCCCTGTCCCACCAGGAGGCAAAGGGGACAATATAATTGAGTTTTAGGGGCAAGGTCTTTTTGCAGAGTTCTGCTTTGATACGGAGTTGATAAGAACTGTTCGGGATGAGTTTGGACAGTTCGAGAACCTGTAATCCGTTTATCTCATTCATCGCCTTCATGGCGTTGTTGAGTTGCGGAAATATTTCGGTTTTCTGGCTCTTTTCATTGGTCTCAAACCTGTAATTTTCCTGCAGGGTATCGTAGGTGAGTCTATGCTGAAATTGAAGAGAGGCGAGTTGCAGATCGGACCAGTGTTTTTCTTTTTTGTTGAGCTCAACTAGAAAGGTGAACTGGATGGGGATACCATTGTGTAATCCCTGCAACATTTCTTCCGTAATGCCGTTGTTGACAAGGCCAAAAAGTAACAAATGGGTTTTTGAAGTGGTAATGATTAGATCGGAGAAATGGACATCTTTGTTCTGCTTGTCCTGGGCATAAGCAGTATGAAGCAAAATGAACAGGGATAAAGGAAGAAGCAGGAAGAAGAGTTTACGTTGCATGGGGATTATGAAAAATAAGAGGGCGTCATAACGACACATCGCAAGGTTGATTTTTTTTAAGACAGAAAAGATAAAGGATATTTTTATATAAAAACTTACCTGAAATTGCCATATATGTCACGGTTTGTTTCCTGAGAACCGAGTGAAGCGTAATTTGCTTGACAGAAGGGGCAAGGGCTATTACTTTGTGCATATGTTCATTAGTGCTGTTGTGATAAAAAAACTGACACAAGGGTGTTCCTTGTGTCGGAAAAGGATAAAGGCCGTTTATTTTAAAGAGAGGAAAACCATGAACAGAAATGAAAATTTGTATCAGGCGGAGACCACCAAAGGCGCGGCCCAGTTTGCCCGTGATTTTGCAGCAATCTGTAAAAAGTATGATTTTGTTATCAATAACAGTGACAGCATGGACATGAAAAAAACCTTCACAGCACACGGCGGAGTTGTCCCTGATGATTTTGATCTGCAGATGATGCAGGTCTGTAAACCCACCAAGGCGGATAAAAGCCTGACTGCCAATCCTGAGCGGGCGATTTTGATGCCTAAATTTGTTATGGTCTTCTCTAAGGAAGGAAAAACGCAGATTCGCTATATGAGCTACAGTGCCGCCGATATTGCGGAAATGGTTCCTGGTGATCCCAAGTTCCCGGAATCTCTTGCGGAAACAGTTGCCAAGATCAGATCGATGATTGATGAGGCTAAGTGATTTTTCCGGGAGAATAACTATTTCTGATTATCTGTGTCGTTGAATATTCTAGCGAGTGAGAGCATGTATGTGGAAATTTCTTCTGTCAATCAATAAAAAACTCTTTGTGGCCATTCCGGTGATGATGTTGCTGGGCTTTCTTTTTGGCAAGGGCGTTAATCAGGAAACGGTCAAGTCTCTGAAGGCGCTGATTATGCCCCTGACTTTTCTCATGGTCTATCCGATGATGGTGACGCTGAATATCAAGCATCTCAAGGAGGGGATCAAGAATGTCAGGCTGCAGGTTCTGACGCAGGCCATCAATTTTGGTATCGTTCCTTTTCTGGCCTATGGACTGGGGCTCTATTTTTTTCCTGATAATCATTATATGGCACTCGGCTTATTGCTGGCGTCATTGCTGCCCACCAGCGGCATGACCATCTCCTGGACGGGTTTTGCCAAGGGCAATATGGGGGCGGCCATCAATATGACGGTCATTGGTCTGACCCTTGGCTCGCTGGCAACGCCGTTTTATGTCAAGATGCTCATGGGCGCCAAGGTGGATATGGATATGGTTATGGTGGTCAAGCAGATTGCCTATATTGTCTTTATCCCCATGGCCCTTGGCTATGCAACCCGCTCTTTTTTCCTGAAAAAATATGGACAGCAGGAGTTCAAGAAGACCTGGGCTCCTCGTTTCCCCTCTCTGTCAACGGTTGGCGTGCTGGGCATTGTCTTTGTCGCCATTGCCCTGAAGGCGCAGCAGTTGTCCCAGGATCCGGCAGTGCTGTGGAAGATCCTGCAACCTTTGTTGGTGTTGTATGCGGCGAATTTTATTATCGGCACTGTTGTCGGTCGGTTGCTGTTTTCCCGTGGCGATGCCATCGCCCTGGTTTATGGAACGGTGATGCGGAACCTGTCCATTGCCCTTGCCCTGGCCATTAATGCCTTTGGGGCGCAAGGGGCGGATGCGGCCCTGGTGATTGCTGTTTCCTACATCATTCAAGTGCAGGCCGCGGCATGGTATGTCAAGTTTTCAGATCTTTTTTTTGGTCCGGCCACGGTTGAGCAGTAAACGGGAACCGTAGTCTGGCATAATTATTAACAAATCCGGTAGCGCCGGAAGAATCAGGAGAAGAAAAAATGCGAATAGCTATTCCGACAAATAATCCAGGAGGCATGCAGGCCCGTCGTTCAGAACATTTTGGCCATTGTGATGTCTTTACCGTTGTTGAACTGGATGAAGATAAAAACATCAAAACGGTGGAAACGATTCCAACACCTGCACACGGGGCCGGTGGTTGCATGGTCCCGGTCAGTACCCTCAATATTGCCAAGGTGAATGTCATTGTGGTGGGGGGCATGGGGGCCAACCCTTTACGGGGATTTAATCAGGTGGGTATTGATGTGTATTGGGCTGACAGAAACAGTATCCCTGATGCAGCGGCAGTTATTGAGCATTTTGTGGCGGGTAAATTGTCAATGATGCTTGCGGATCAGGTCTGTGGCGGCGGCAGTAATTGCCATCATTGATTGACGGAAACCTAAATATTTGATTTTTTCCTTCATCTACAGTATAAAAAGGAATTGATGATGGCAGTCTGTATGTGTCCACGCATGCAAACTGCCATATTTGTTTCTTTTAATCGCACAAAAAACAACATGTCCCCACGTCCAAAAAAAATACGCCATTGTCAAGGGAACTTCTGTGGTCGGGCCTTTAAGCCAACCGGCACTCCTTTAAGCAAGCTTGAGCGGATAGAACTGCATCGTGATGAGCTTGAATCTCTCCGGCTTTGTGATCGTGATGGGTTGACTCAGGAAGAGGCTGGACAGTTTATGGGGGTGTCGCGGGGAACTATTCAGCGGATTATCACCACGGCCAGAAAAAAGGTGGCGACCGCGCTGTCGGAAGGGCAGGCCCTGGTCTTTGTCGATGATGAGGATGAAGAGGATCCTGCGACAGAATGATCTGTAACGTAATGAACGAAAAAGCATGTTCATTGCGCCTGACCGGTTGATCTTCGCAACCACTGGCCGTTATCTGCCAGACGCCACTCCAAGAAACAGCCGGAAAAGATTGCTGTTTCTTGGAAGCGGCATAAGAATCCGTAAAAGAAATGAGCAAAAAAAGCGTTGCTCATTTCTTAACGGTTTCTAAATATTCTCTCTGGTTTTATGGAATTCAATGGCTGGCCATTTTTCCATGAAAAAGTTCAGCATCCATTCATTCTGGGCCAGATAGGTCAGAAATCCTTCCGCATCCCGGGCCAGTGTCGCCTGATTCTTTCTTTCAAACTCCGCCATCTTTTTCGGATCGGCGCAGGTCACCCAGCGGGCGGCCTGATAGTTGATCGGTTCATAGACGGCATCGACGCCGTACTCATTCTTCAGCCGGGCCATGGTGACTTCAAATTGGAGAACGCCCACCGCCCCCATGATATAGTCAGCGCCGATGAGCGGTCGGAATACCTGCACTGCGCCTTCTTCCGCCAGTTGAATCAGTCCCTTCTGGAGCTGCTTCATCTTCAGGGGGTTTTTTAACAAGACCCGGCGGAAGTGTTCAGGGGCAAAGTTGGGGATGCCGGTGAATTTGAGCGGCTCCTTGGGGGTGAAGGTGTCGCCGATCTTGATGGTGCCGTGGTTGTGCAGGCCGATGATGTCGCCGGGCCAGGCCTCTTCGATGTTGGCCCGGTCCTGGGCCATGAAGATGGTGGCATTAGCCAGGGTTATATCCTTGTCCATGCGGTGATGGCGCACCTTCATGCCGCGGGTGAATTTCCCTGAGCAGATCCTGAAAAAGGCGATGCGGTCGCGATGGGCCGGGTTCATGTTGGCCTGGATCTTGAACACAAAACCGGAAAAATCTTCCTCGGTGGGGTCTACATCGCGGGTGACCGCTGCCCGTGGGCCGGGATGTGGGGCCATCTCCACAAAGGCGTCAAGCAGTTCCTGAACGCCGAAGTTGTTGACGGCGCTGCCGAAGAAGACCGGCGTTTGATTGGCCTTTATGAAGTGGTCATAGTCAAAGGGGTTGGCCGCCCCGGCCAGGAGTTCAAGGTCGGTGCGCAGTTCATCGGCCTGATGGGCCCCTACCAGTTGGTTCAGGCGCGGGTCATCAAGGGAATCGATGGTGATGCCCTGCTGGCCGCGGGTCTCCTGACCCGGGGTGAACAGATGGAGCTGCTTGCGATAGAGGTTGTAGACCCCTTTAAAGGTCTTGCCCATGCCGATGGGCCAGGACATGGGGGCGCATTCGATCTGCAATTTTTCTTCGATCTCGGCCAGGATGTCGAGTGGTTCCATCCCTTCCCGGTCCAGTTTGTTGATGAAGGTGATCAGCGGTGTGTTGCGCATTCGGCACACCTCCATCAGCTTTTCGGTCTGGGCCTCAACCCCTTTGGCGTTGTCGATAACCATGATCGCTGAATCGACGGCGGTGAGCACCCGGTAGGTATCTTCGGAAAAGTCCTGATGGCCGGGGGTGTCGAGGAGATTGATCTCGTAATCGCGGTAGGTGAATTTCATCACCGAGGTGGTGACCGAGATACCGCGTTCCTGCTCAATGGCCATCCAGTCGCTGGTGGCGCGCCGCGCTATCTTGCGTGACTTGACGGCCCCGGCCAGATTGATGGCGCCGCCAAAGAGGAGAAGCTTCTCGGTAAGGGTGGTCTTTCCGGCATCGGGGTGGCTGATGATGCCAAAGGTGCGTCGTTTCGCGACTTCTTGTTCAAGTTGTTTACTCATGATATTTCAAAAGGTGTCTTTTACCTGTTGTCCTGGAGTTGTTGCAAGGCATAATTTAGGGGATAGAGGAAACGACACACATTAGGTCTTTTTAGCAGGAATGCAATGGCAAAACGAATGGATGGGGTAATTTTCTCTGGTGGATTGCGTGGAAAATGAGTGGCGGTCAGAGATTCCAGCCCCAGTAGTGAAGGAATCGAGGGAAATTCACCATGTCTGATTGGGTTTCGCGCCCAGAATTTCGTGCTGGTATAAAAGGTGGTGCCGGTAATATCGCTTCCTGGACCGTAGGCCTTGTCTTCGCCAATCTGCCAGTCCATTGTCCACCAGCTCATGAACAGTCGTTCCCGGGGTTTGCGGCTTTCTTTGACGTACCCTTTTCTTGCCCCTTCCGTTTCAAAAAAGGAGGTGGTTGTGCCATCAACAGCTATTGGTCAGCAAGAAAAAAAAGTGAATCTGGGCAGAGTTTTTAAGAGGATATTCATTCTATTGACAAAGATTGACATCAGTCGCTGGTGAAAAGGATGTCGCCATAATAGGCGGTTGTCTGCTGGCCGCTGTTATCGGTGTCGGTCATGATGGCGACGGCATCAATGTATCGTGTCTCCGGGCCAAAGAACTCCTTGAGATCGGCATAGACATTGCGTTTCTCCTGGTACCAGGTTGCTGCCTGGTCTGTGGAAGAACGGAGGGCCAACATCATGGCGCTTTTACCGGCAAAGGCGTTGGGCCAGCTCTCTCCGGTGGGGATGGCGGAGGCCCAGACGTAGTTGATGGCCTTGGTGTTCCAGAAGAACAGTCCGCCGTCAATGACCACATAGATACGAGCCCCATAATCATCGCCCGATTTTGTCTTTTCATCAAGCGAATGCAGGGGCTTGTCCACCCGCCATCGCCAGTTCAGGTAAGGGGTTTGCTGCAGGTCGATGTGCTTCTTTTTGAACAGGCCAGACGCTGCCGCCCGGCTGGTGGCCTTGAGAACCGTGGCATTGTCTTCCTTGACAAGCTGATACTCAGTCTTCCCGGAAAATCTCTTCTCCTCCCATCCTGTCAGGCCCTCAGTTGCAAAATTACTGATGGCGATTTTTGTAGGTTCGGCGCCATGGACTGGGGTGGTGAGCAGGAGTAAGAGGCCTATGCATTGGCAAAGTTTTGGCCCTATTTTTTTATTAGAGCAGCCCATTATTTCGGCCTCATGACTGGATGGGATAGTAAACTGTTAGCAGAGCGCTATTCGTAGTGTGACCACATTCTCAGCACCTTCACCATCTTCTGAGCCTCTATAACCTGATAAACCAAGCGGTGCTGAATGTTGATGCGCCTTGAATACGCGCCGGATAAATCGCCAACCAATTTTTCATAAGGTGGCGGATTTTGAAATGGGTTTTTGTGGAGAACTATCAAAAGCGCCTGCGCTTTTTCTTTCAGGCCTGCGGCGGAGAGTTTTTGGGCATCTTTCTGGGCTTGTCTGGTGTAAATGAGTTGCCAACTCACCAGTCCAGCTCCTTGGCACATTCGTCAACCGGGGCCTGCAAACCTTCGAGAATAGACTCGCGCATGCCTGGGACAGACAGCAAATACATGGTCTCTTGAATTGCCGCCCAATCCTCGGCCGAAATGAGCACGGCATTGTTGCGTTTGCCGGTGATGACTATCGGCTCATGAGTGGTGGCCGCTTCGTCCATGATGCGGTAGAGGTTGGAGCGCGCCTGACTGGCGGTGAGTGTGTGCATGATGTCCTCCTTGACTGGTGTGTTTAGCGTACGATAATGCGTACCTTTTGTCAAGAGGACACCTTGGCAACATGGTCATTTGTTGTGGCCTTTTTCACTGCTGAAAATTAATCTGTCCACTTTGTTACTTCGATCTAACCTTGTTCATTAGACCTTGTACGTCTTCTTAAGTATGGCCCGGTTATGTACAAAACAGACAAACATATTACGAGCAGAAGGATGTCAAATAACACGAATAGAAGCCAAGTTTCGACCTCCGAATACCCTTCCGTCTTGGACAGGAGATATGCCAATGACTTATAGGAATGGAGGGACCACCCGACGAGAAGTGCCGCAACAGGAAACAGCCAAACTGAGAATAACGGATAGACCGCATACGAGAACAAGGAGAAAGCAGGAACAATAACGTACCATGAAACGGGGACACCGAGCCGCACGGCATCCCACTCACTCAGGAAAATATCGTTCTTGTTTGCGAATAGCCAAAGAAGTGCAAAACCAATATATGCTAAACGTGTCATTACCGAGTACTCTTTTATGAACCGTGTCGGCTTCTCCCTGCTATCAAAATATTTTTTGAACGGAAGAAGAACGATCATAACCACCATAATGATGAGTACCAATATCTTCATAGTTCTGGTCTATCGTGGAGCTAAGCAGCCTGCGGCCACTGAATGAGCCATAAAACCGGTGGAAAACAAGGACACTTTCTACATTTCCCTATTTTCTACTGATATTATTTTGCGCTGTTCTCTACCATTCAAAGCGGACGTTGTTATCCAGCGCGTCCACCTTTGCCACCTTGACCTGCACCATATTGCCCGGTTCTGGAACCTGACCGGCGGGGGCTGGGATGTCAATATCCAGCAGGATGTCGGTGAGCAGGAGGAAGACCCGCCTGGGGTTGGCATCAAGGACCAGTGCGTTCATGCTGGTTCCCTTTTTCGCCTCAAGATACTTGAGCAGCCAGTAGCGGTGGCGCTGTTGTTTGACGGCGTTGGCGGAAGTCAGGGTCCGGGTGATGACGGCGGAGAAGTCCTTGCACATCTTTTCATTGAAGCGCAGCTCCTCCCGCCTGACCAGGGAGTGGAGCTGGTGCTGCATCAGCAGGTCAAGCAGCCTTCTGATCGGTGAGGTGATGGTGGTGTACTGTTCCACCCCCAGGCCGCTGTGGGCCTTGGCGCTGGTCAGCAGTTCGCCGCGGGAGAGCTGCTTGCGTTGCAGGCTGTTCTGGAAGAGGTCGTTGTCCAGGCCATGCACAATCCGTTTCCGGGGTGGGCCCTGGGCCCGGAAGAGTCCGGGGGCCATCCGGTCGGCAACGAATTTTGCCGCCTCGGTATTGGCCAGGATCATCAGCTCGGAGACCAGGGTGCGGGCCGGGGTGTCGGTGTCGCTCAGGGAGACCTGGACAGTATTGTTGTTCACCGAGATATTGACATCGGGAAAGGGCAGGAGCAGGGCGCCTGCTACCACTCGTTTGTCGCGCAGTTTGGTGCGCAGCATGTTCAAGGTCTGCAGCTCCCAGTCGCCATCTGCAATGTTGTCAGCAATCAGCTGGTCGGCCTCATCATAGGTGAGACGACGGGCCACCTTGATGATGGAGGGTTTGATCCGCACCCGCAAAACCTCGGTTTCCGGTGACAGCAGGATCATAATGCTGAGGGTGGCGCGGACCTCATCCTGGATCAGGCTGCAGATACCTTGGGACAGATGGCGGGGCAGCATGGGGATCTGGCCTTCCGGGAAATAGAGGGAGGTGCCACGCTGCATGGCCTCTTGAAACAGCGGGTCTTCCGGCTTGACATAGTGGGCGACATCGGAGATATGGACGCCCACCAGATAGTTATCATCTTCTTTCTCGATGCTCAGGGCATCGTCATAATCGAGGGTGGTGGCACCATCAATGGTTATGGGCGCCAGGGCGGTGAGGTCAATCCGGACCGGATCGTCGAACAGCTCGGCGGTTCCCCGTTGCAGGAGCATTTCAGCCTGTTGCCTGGCGGCCAGCGAAAAGGTGGTCGGGATCTCCTGACGAAGCAGGGGAATGTTCTCGTTGCGGTCCCAGATGCCGGCCTTGACCAGGAGGTGAAAGGGGGCATGGGGATCAGTGAGGCCGGCTGTCTTGAGTAGCTCCCGGGCCATGGCCGCCTGGGGGGCGTCGCCTGCGAAAAGATAGAAGTCCTGGAGCACCGGCAGGCACTGATCAAGGATGGGTCTGAGATCGTCATTGATTGTCTCATCTGCCAGCAACTTGCCCAAGGCCATGGCCCCATTAGTCAGCAGGGCCTGTTTGCTCTCTTCTTTTTCCTGCTGGAGACGAAGCTGTTCGACTTGTTCTCGCGAGTGGGCGTGGATCTTACCTTCCCGGAACTTGAAGTATAACCGGTCGGAGAAGACGCAGCGGATGAAGGCTGCCACTTTGTTGTCGTCCGCCTCGCCGCCAAAGGCCAGTTCTGCCAGAAATTCCGGTTCAAAAACGGCTGTGGGCTCATCGGCAGTGAGCTCCCAGATCTCTTCCAGGTTGATCTCCTCCATCAGGGCGCGGCGATGATCCGCGGTCTCATGGAGTTGCCGCTGCATACCTTCCCGGTCGGCAGCAGTCACAGAATAGGTGCGTTTGGAGATATGGAGCACCCGCGAGAGCGGCAGGTTGATCTCCCGGCCGGATTGATTGAGCAGCCGCAGCCTTTTATCCTGGGCCTCGGTGACAAAGGCGCAGATAAACTTGCCGCCATCCAGATATTCGATGAGTTTTCCCGGTATGGTCATGAAAATTTGTAAGTTGAAAGTTAAAAGTTAAATCATTCGTCAAAAGTGATAAGCGAATGACGAAGCGAACCATATACTTTATAGTATTGTTTGACTTTTTGAACACTTTTATTCTCTGTGTGCGGTAACTTTTTTCCTTAATGGGAGTATTTCTTTATGATGGACATGGGTGATAAACCAATACGTTCGGGGATGGTGGCCATTGTCGGCCCTCCCAATGCCGGCAAGTCAACCCTGATGAACGGGCTGCTGGAGCAGAAGATCTCCATTGTCTCCCCCAAACCACAGACTACCCGGAACCGGATCCTGGGGATCATGAATGATGAGGGATATCAGATTGTCCTTCTTGATACCCCTGGCCTGCACAAGGCCCGTGAGCCGCTCAATCAGGAGATGGTGCGTATTGCCCTCGACAGTCTCCATGAGGTGGATGCAGTGCTCTACATGATCGACGTGTCCCTTCCTTTGCCGGAGAAACTGAAGGAGGAGAAGGGGCAGGAGCTGGCCGGCTATATGGAGCAGGTGCGCTGCCCGGTGATCCTGGTGTTGAACAAGGTCGATCTGCTGAATAAGGAAAAGCTGTTGGCCATGATCCAGGTCTATGCCGAACTTTTCCCCTTTCATGCGATTATTCCCATGTCGGCGCTTCATGGCGACGGCAATGAACGGCTGCTGGCCGAGTTGTTGCAGCTTTTGCCTGTGGGGCCGCGCTATTATCCTGAGGATATCCCCACCGATGCCAGCGAGCGTTTTCTGGTGGCGGAGATCATTCGGGAGAAGGTGTTTCTGCTTACCGGCGAGGAGATACCTTATTCAACAGCGGTGCTGATTGAGTCGTTCAAGGAGGATCCGATGAAAGGGCTGATCACCATCCATGCCGCTATTGTTCTGGAACGGGAGTCACAGAAGGGGATTGTGATTGGCAAGGGGGGACTGAAGCTAAAAAGTATCGGTACGGCCGCTCGTAAGGATATTGAAAAGCTGTTGGATCAGAAGGTGTTGCTCAAGCTTTGGGTCAAGGTGCGGAAGAACTGGTCCCGGGACGAGAAGTTCTTGAAGGAATTGGGATTTTAGAGGCCGTTGCTCTACGAGCAACGGCTGTTTGTTGCTTGTAGAGCTTACGGACTCTTATGCCGTTTCAATAAAACAGCCGATTTGTTCTGGCTGTTTTATTGAACGGCTGTTGCCGGATACCCAGCAGGGAATTAGCAATCAAGGTCTTTTTCTTGCTCTTTAAGCTTACGGCACTTTACTCCTTTACCTGTACGGGTTCCTGAACAGGATTCTTCTTGTTTTCAGCAGTAGAGTAAATTTTCAGACTTTTCAGGATATTCAGGGCTGAGCGGAGTTGATTGTCTTTGTCCATCTGGATCTCGGCAGTGTCAGAAGAGTCAGAAGGTGCGGGCTTTTGGGCTGGTTTTTCCGCGTTGTCTGGTGCATTCTGGAGGACAGGGGCCTGTCCTTTTTCTGTTTTCGGCGCTGGCGGTTGATTTGATTCTTGGGCCTGATTCGGGTTGGGGATGTGGTTTTTCAGATCAGCCTCTTTGATGGCGACTGGTGGATTGTTTTTCTTTGTTGAGTCTTTGCTGTCGGCAAAGGGAACTTCCACATCAGGGGTGATTCCGGTAGCCTGGATGGAGCGGCCATTAGGGGTATAGTAACGGGCTGTGGTCATGCGCAGGCCCGCGCCTTCGGGCAGAGGCAGGATGGTCTGCACCGAGCCTTTGCCAAAGGTCTTGGTGCCGACAATGATGCCTCGCTTGTGATCCTGAATGGCGCCGGTCACGATTTCAGAGGCGCTGGCCGAACCTTCATTGACCAGAATGACCAGGGGAAAAAGATTTTTGCCGCCTTTGCTGTGGGCCTGGAAGGTCATATTTTGTTCTTTGACCCTTCCTTTGGTGTAGACTATCAGGCCGCTATCGAGGAATATGTCGGCGACTGAGACGGCCTGGTCGAGTAAGCCGCCAGGGTTGTTGCGCAGGTCAAGAATCAACCCGTTTATAGGCTGTTGTCCCTGAAGTTTCTGCAATGCATCTTTGACGTCTTTCGTGGTCTGGCTCTGGAAGTTGGTGATGCGGATATAGGCCAGTCCCGGCTCAAGGAAAGAGCCTTTGACACTGTGCAAGGGAATGTTTTCACGGGTAAGGGGGAAATCTTTCAGCTCATCCCAGCCTTCGCGGTGAATGGCAAGGATGACTTTTGTCCCTGTAAGCCCTCGCAGTTTTTTGATGGCATCCATAGAATTCATATTCTGGGTGGGCTCACCATCGATCTTGATGATCATGTCCTTTGCTTTAAGTCCGGCCCGCTCTGCCGGTGTCTCGGCAATGGGAGCAACCACGGTGAGAATCCCCTCCTCAATGGTGATCTCGATACCGATGCCGCTGAAGCTTCCTTCTGTTTCTTCCTGTAATTCCTTAAAATCTTCAGGCTTGAGATAGGATGAATGGGGATCAAGGGACAGGAGCATGCCGCTGATGGCCCCCTCCATCACTTTCTTGGTGTTAATGTCATCTACATAATTTTCTTGCAGGATACTCAAGACATTGGCAAAGGTTTCAAGCTGCTGGTAGGTGGAATTGCGTTCTTTCTGTGAAATCTCGGCATGGAGCTGGAGGGGGAGGCAGAAGGTGAGAAGGGTCAGGATGCCATGGTAGAGCAGAGAGCTGGTTGGTCGATGCATGTTTGCTTTACAGATTAAATTTAAGATTTTCTAATAAAAAAACTTTTTTATTTCAAGACAACCTGAGTTATTACATTTTAAGAATAATAATCATCTAAATGTCCTGTGTCAGGGGAGAGAAAGTTTATTCTTGTCAAGCCAGAGCAGCGGATCGAGTGTCTCGGTGTCATGACGGATTTCAAAATACAACCCTGCTTCCACCAGGGTGGCGGTCTCACCTATAACAGCAATATCCTCTCCTGCCGTAACAGTGTCCCCCTCTTTTTTCAGGAGCTTTTCTGCCCTGGAGACAACGGAGTAATAGTGGAAGCCATGGTCGATGATGATGGTGTTGCCGTAGCCCCGCAGGTACTCGGCGTAGTGGATAGTGCCGTCAAATATCGCCTTGACCTTTGTGCCGTCAGGGGCCTCAATGGCAATACCGGTTGAGATGCTCTCAACTCCCATCCTGTTTTTTGTCGGTTGTCCATAAAGAGAAAGTACTTTTCCACTCACCGGGGCCGGCAGTTTACCCTTATTCAGGAGAAAGCCGTGACTGAGGAGCTCTCTTTTCTGTTTCATGGTTGTAACCTGGGCCGATAAGTTGTTAGCCGCCTTCTTGATCTCTTGTGCCGCCTGTTCATGGAGCTTTGTCTGGGTGCGGATCTGGGCTAGCAGTTCCTTTTTTTCTTGTCTGGTCTGCTCGATATCTTCTTTCTCTTGACTGGTTTGTTTCATAAAGGAGTCGAGCAGGGTTTTCTCCAGAGTCAGGGCCTTTTTGGTCTGTTCTAATCCTTCGATGGTTTGACGGTATCGCCGCAGGATGTTCTGGTCATACTGGATCAACGTGTTGAAAGAATCGTGGATGCTGAGCAGTTTCGGCAGGGTCTCAGCGGAAAATGCGACATTAATTATCCCGATTCTGCCCGTTTTGTAGTAGGCCATGATCCTTTTTTGCAGGTGCGTCTGGGCCTTTTGTTTGTCAATCTGGATGTCGCTTATTTCCTGTTCCTTGGTGCTGATCAGTTCTTGCTGGGTGGCTATGGAATTCTCCAGAGTGCGTAGTTTTGCAAGTTTTTCCTGGAGTCGCGCATCAATAACCTCAAGTTCGGCCAGCAGGTTTCTTTCTTGTGCTATGGTCTCCAGGGCTTGTTCCTGCTGGATCTTGAGGCCTTGCTGCAATTGATTGATGGTGATACTCTGGCTTTCAATCTTGTGTTCGATAGATTGTTTTTCGGCCTTCCAGTCTGTGGCATTGGCTCCTCGCACAGGGAACAGGCCCAGAAGCATAATGCTGAAGACAGAGGGATAAAATAAAGATCTGATCCCTTGGTAGAATGCCCTGGTGAAGGAGAAACAGGTATTGACAGCTTGGCTTATTTCCATCTTGACTGAGAACAGGGGATCAGATGCGCAGGAATTTCTGCATGGAAGTATAGCTGCCTGCGGTGCAGAGGACGATGGATAAAAGAATAATGGTTGCGATGATCCCTGGTGGAAAAAAGGTAAAGGTAAAGAGGTCAAGAAATCCTGCACCTGAGAAATGGCGTGTTATCCATTGGAAGAGGATATAGAGCGAGGTCAGGCCCAAGAGTGAACCAATGAGGCCCTGAAGTATTCCTTCCAGGAGAAAGGGGGTACGGATGTAGTTGTTGGTGGCGCCAACCAGCTTCAGGAGTTCCAGCTCTTCCTGTCTGGCGAAGATAGTCAGGCGGATGGTGGAGGCAACCATGAAGGTGGCGGTCAGGATGAGCAGGACACCGCTGAGGAGGACGACAATGGAGAGCAGTTGGGTAAAATAGTAGAAACGCTCCACCCAATTCTGGCCGTATTGCACCTTCTGGCTGCCAGGCAGTGTGGCCAGGTATTCGGAAAAGAGTTTGATCTGGCTGAGACTGCGCAGGGTTTTCAAGGGAATTACTTCGATTGAGGCGGGCAGGAAATCGGTGGGCATATCTGTGAGGACGTCACGGTTGTCGCCAAGCTGTTCGGCAAAACGGGAATAGGCCTCTTCTCTTGAGATAAATTTTATCTCCTGAACCTGATCGAACTGGCTGATCTTGAGCCGAAGTTGCTTCTGCATCTCGGGTCCTGGCTCTTCATCCAGATAGACGACAAGGCGCAGGTCGTCGGTTACCTTGTTGCCGGCGTTCAGAATGTTGAGATAGATCAGATAAAAAAAAGAAAAAATAAGCACAGACAGACTAACGGTCAGGCAGGTCATGAACTGGGTGGTCCATGTCTGTCGCAGGTTGCGTCCTGTCTGGCGGAAGATGGAAAACCAGAAATTCATATCCCGTCACCGCTCCCGCCAGTTGCCCCTGTGTCGTCCGTGGCTCCTGCGGTATTAGGCTGTCCCTGGCCGTCACCTCGGGTTAGCGAGTCTAATCTTCCGTTATGGAGTTTCATGATCCGATGGGTAGAATGCCGGTAGAGGGCCTCGTCATGGGTGGCGATGACAATAGTCGCGCCGGAATTTCTGCATCTGATCAACAGCTCCATGACCTGTTCGGTACTGGTTGCATCGAGGTTGCCGGTTGGTTCATCGACCAAGATCAGGGCAGGAGAATTGGCAACTGCTCTGGCTATAGCCACGCGTTGTTGTTCCCCGCGGGAGAGGTCGCCGGTCAGGATGTCGTGTTTGTCTTCGAGTTGTAATTGGGCCAGTAGACTCCTGACCCGGTTGCGGATAATCTGGTTTTTTTTGTAGGAAACCTCCATGGAAATGGCGATATTCTCTGCCACTGTCCGGTCGGTAAGCAGCCGGAAATCCTGATAGGCCATTCCCACTCTTTGCCGGAGTTTTGCCAGTTTGTTGCCGGTGACCTGGTGGATGTTCATGCCCGCGACCTCGATCAGACCATTTGTGGGCTTCTCCATGTTACAGAGCAATTTAAGCAGGGTGGTCTTGCCGGCGCCACTCCTGCCGATCAGGAAGAATATCTCGCCACTGGCAATGGAGACCGAGATGTCGGTCAATGCCGTCACATTTGGCGGGTAGCTCTTGCCGACCTTGATTATTTCGATCATGGCGGTTTGGGAGGCGGCGGCTTCGGTCATAGTCTATTCTTCATTGCCAAAGATGGTGTCAAAAAGAGTGGTGACGGTTTGAATGATCTCGGTGTCATCGCCCAGTTTGAGGTAGGACTCACCGCTTAGTTCCTGATTGATTAAGTCATTGCTGGTTGGGATGATGCCGCCCAGGGTCATGCCTGTTTCCGCGACTGCCGCATTGATCTTTTCCTGGAGCAGGCTGGGTACAGGTTGGGGTGCGCGATTGATCAGCAGGTATTGATGCTTGACGTCCAGTTTCAGGGGGATGGTGATATCTGAAATACGCTTGGCGGTCAGGATGCCCCGGGCTGAAGGATCGGAGGTGATAAACAGGTAGTCGATGGTGCGCAGGTTCATCCGGCTCAGGTGTTCCATGCCGGCCTCATTATCGACGATGATATAGCGATAATTCTCCGCCAGTTTGCCCATGGTCATAGCCAGATACTGGTTGGCGGCGCAGTAACAGCCAGGGCCGTCCGGCTGGCCCATGACCAGAAGATCAAAGCCGATTTCCTCGATCAGGGCCTGGTGGATTTTCAGCTCCATGAACTGATCACGGCTCATGTTGGGAGGCAGTTCTCCCTTCAGCTCTTTCCTGATCTTGCCCAGGGTGAGGCCCACCTCGACACCGAGCAGTTCGTTGAGGTTGGCGTTGGCGTCTGCATCGACCAGGAGAAGAGGGGTCATCTTTTTCTGCAGGAGGTATCGGGTTAACAGGGCGGATGTGGTTGTTTTGCCGGTCCCGCCTTTCCCAGCCATGGCTATTACTTTTGTCATCGTTTATCTTGAGTTGTTGGCAGCTTGAATTTATGCTCAGGAGAAAGAGTTGGAAAGCTACTTCTCTCTTTCATATAATGAAGGCCACACTTTATGTCAAATTAAAGGTGCTTTCCGTTGCTGATTCTTGGGAGCCGTTACGAAATAACCATTATCTTTCCAACTATTTCGTTACGGCTCCTTATGCCGTTTTTGCCATCCCGATGATGCCATGATTTTGATAACGGCTTACTTTCCCCTTGCAACTTGATACGCAGTTGTTATTTTTATAGGTTTTATATAAAAAGGAACAGGGGAGTACCTTGCCAAAAGTCAGTTTGTTCCTTGTTATGATTGCTGTTCGTTAATTATTTTACTTTTATTTGTTCACAAGCCGTGCCTTGTTGAAAAAGGAGAACACCATGGATTACAGGGATACCCTGAATCTTCCCCAGACGAGTTTCAACATGAAGGCCAATCTGCCCCAGAAAGAGCCGCAGTTGTTGAAACGTTGGGAGAAGGAAGATCTGTATGGACAATTACAGGAGCATGGGCGAAATAAACCCCTGTATGTGCTGCATGACGGCCCTCCCTATGCCAATGGTCATATTCACCTGGGAACCGCTTTTAACAAGATTTTAAAGGATATTATCCTGAAATCCCGGCGGATGGCCGGTTTTCAGGCCCCGTATATCCCCGGTTGGGACTGCCATGGTCTGCCCATTGAGCACAATGTGGACAAGGAACTGGGCGAAAAGAAAAAAGAGATTCCCAAACTGTCCAAGCGGGGTGCCTGCCGCAAGTATGCGGAAAAGTGGGTCAAGACCCAGAAGGCCGAGTTTAAACGCCTTGGAGTCCTAGGCGATTGGGACAAACCTTATCTGACCATGAATTATGGCTATGAGGCGGTCATTGCCAGGGAGTTTAACCGCTTTCTGCTTTCCGGGGCAGTGGTTCGGAACAAGAAGCCGGTCTTCTGGTGTTCCACCTGCACTACGGCCCTGGCTGAGGCTGAGGTTGAATATTATGACCACACCTCGCCATCCATCTATGTGAAATTTCCGGTGGTGGATGATCTCACGGATATTGATCCGGCGCTTGCCGGCGCCAAGGTCTCGGTGGTGATCTGGACGACCACCCCCTGGACCCTGCCGGCCAACATGGCTGTGGCCTTTCATCCGGATTTCGTCTATGCCGCCGTGGCTGCCCAGGGTGAGGTGTTGATTCTGGCCCGGGATCTGGTGCCCAAGGTGATGGCTGAGTTGGGAATTGCCGACTATGTCATTACTGCTACGTTTTCGGCGCGGGGTCTTGAGCGGAGGAACTGTCGGCATCCTTTTTTGGATCGTAATTCCCTGATGGTCCTGGCCGACTACGTAACGGCCGAGGCCGGCACCGGCTGTGTCCATACGGCCCCAGGCCATGGCGCTGACGATTATCTGACCGGGCTGCGCTATGGCCTGGAGGTCCTGTCGCCGGTTGACAGTGAGGGCTGTT
This sequence comes from uncultured Desulfobulbaceae bacterium, assembly GCA_903887485.1. Classification (GTDB taxonomy): domain Bacteria; phylum Desulfobacterota; class Desulfobulbia; order Desulfobulbales; family Desulfocapsaceae; genus UBA2270. Next base: position 22,213 of record CAISPV010000113.1, read on the forward strand.
ACACCGCGGAGGCCGGACAATATCAGGGCCAGCAGGTACCGGCGGTCAATAAGATGATCAATGGTGATATGCGGGCAGCCGGTGTCTTGCTCCACGAGAGTGCTATCAGCCACAGTTATCCTCACTGCTGGCGGTGCAAGAAACCGGTTATCTATCGGGCTACGCCTCAGTGGTTTATCTCCATGGACCAGAATGACCTGCGTGCCAAGGCCCTGGCCGAGATCGAGAAGGTGGAGTGGACCCCGGCCTGGGGGATGCAGCGTATCCAGTCCATGGTCGCAAACAGGCCGGACTGGTGCCTGTCCCGCCAGCGCACCTGGGGGGTTCCCATCACTGTGCTTAGTTGCAAGGAGTGCGGTGAGGTGCTCAAGAGTGAGGCGGTGGTGGAACGGATTGATGTCCTGTTCAGGCAGGAGGGGGCTGATGCCTGGTTCCGGCACGGGATTGAGGACTTCCTTGAGCCTGGCACCTGCTGTGCCCAATGCGGCTCCACCCATTTTGTGAAAGAGGAGGATATCCTCGATGTCTGGTTTGATTCCGGTACCAGCCATGCTGCGGTCTGTGAAGAGCGCGAAGAGCTGCGCTCCCCTGCTGACCTCTATCTGGAAGGCAGCGATCAGCACCGCGGCTGGTTTCAGAGTTCTTTGCTCACCTCGGTTGGCACCCGTGGCCGGGCCCCGTTCAAGGGGGTCCTGACCCATGGTTATGTGGTGGACGGCAAGGGCAAGAAGATGTCCAAGTCTATTGGCAATGTCGTTGCCCCCCAGGAGGTAATTGATAAATTTGGCGCCGAGATCCTCCGTCTCTGGGTTTCCAGTGAAGACTACCGTGATGATATCAAGGTCTCGGATGAGATCCTCAAACAGGTTGCCGATGCCTATCGCAAGATCCGCAACACCATTCGTTATATACTGGGTAATCTCTTTGATTTCGATTCGGAGCAGGATGGTGTCGCCTATGATGATCTGCCGGAGATCGATCGCTGGGCCCTGGGTCGTTTTGAGGAGCTGAAAGAACGAGTGGTGGCTGCCTATCAGCGGTATGAGTTCCATTCGATTCATCAGGGACTCAATTATTTTTGCGGGATGACCATGAGCGCTTTTTATCTGGATATCCTTAAAGACAGACTGTATTGCTCGGGCCAAAATTCGCTTCCGCGTCGCGCGGCCCAGACTGTGCTGCATCAAATCCTCGATGGTCTGTTGCGTCTCATGACCCCGGTGCTTAGTTTTACGGCAGCAGAATCATGGGAGGCCCTGTATCGTCTGGCCCCGGACGCACAGCTTGACCAGAGTGTCTTCTTTGCAGAATTTCCGCCGTTGCGCCCGGAAAGACGGGACAGTGAGCTGGAAGGCAGGTGGGACAAGCTGGTCATGGTTCGCTCCGAGATCACCAAGGCCCTGGAAGGGGCCCGTCAGGAAAAAGTAATCGGTCATCCCCTTGAGGCAGAGGTGTTGCTGCAGGTGAGCGGTGAATGGGCTGATTTTATCAACCAGGAGTGGCAGACCATTAAAGATATCTGTATCGTCTCGGAGCTGACGCCGTGTGATGATTTTGCAGCCCTTGGTCTTACGCCTTATGTGAGCAAGGAGCTGGCCGGACTTTTTGTGGCCGTGCGGCAGGCCACGGGAGAGAAGTGTGAGCGCTGCTGGATTCGGTCAACTACCGTGGGGCAAAACCTGGTGCATCCCCAGCTTTGTGCGCGTTGTGCAACCGTGGTGGTGGAGATGGGTCTGGAGGCGCCGCATAAATGATACGTTTTCTGGCTATAGTTGCAGCGGTTGTCGTCTCCGACCAGTTGACCAAGCTGTGGATTGTCAAATCCTTTTCTTTGTATGAGTCCCTGGAGATTGTCCCCGGCTTTTTCAGTCTCACTTATCTGACCAACAAGGGGGCTGCTTTTGGTTTTCTGGCAGGACAAACAGGGGCATGGCGACATTATCTGTTTCTGGTTCTTGGAACGGTGGCCCTGGTGATAATTGTCATTGCCTGGTCGCGATTGCGGCATGCTCATATGCTCTATTCACTCAGCCTGCCATTGATTGGCGGCGGTGCCCTTGGCAATCTGATAGACCGCGTCAGGCTTGGTTCTGTGGTCGACTTCTTTGATGTTTTTATCGGGACACATCACTGGCCGGCCTTTAATGTGGCGGATTCAGCGATCAGTATTGGAGTGGTGTTCTTTTTGCTTGCCAATATTCTGGAAGAGGTACGGCAGGGACGTTCAGATAAGCGAGCTGGAAGCGAGACTTCGAGTGGTGCAGGTGTCGAGGGCGCAGGAATGACAAAAGAAAAAATAAAAGGGAAAGGGTTCTTGAAGGTGTTGAGATGAAAATTGCAGTTCTTTTCCCCGGTCAGGGTTCCCAGTATCTGGGTATGGGCCGGGAATTTGTTGAGACAGACGCAGATTGCGCGGCCATTATGGAACAGGCTGAGGCCGTGTGTGACTTCCCCCTGCGGCAGCTTTGTTTTGAAGGGCCGATAGAGGAATTAACCAGGGCCATTCATCTGCAGCCGGCCATTACCGTGACCAATCTTGTCTGCTGGCAGGCCTTGCAAAAGGCCTGGGGAAAAAAGGTTGTCGCCAGTTGTTTTGCCGGGCACAGTCTGGGTGAATATTCGGCGCTCTGTGCTGCCGGGGTACTGAGCGTCCAAGATACCATGCGTCTGGTGGCCAGACGTGGTATGTTGATGGAACGCGAGGGGCAGAAACACCCTGGAACCATGCGGGCCGTGCTTGGTTTGTCTGTCGCTGAGATTGAAGGGATTGTTGAGCAGTGTGCGGGTGCTGGTATCGCCACCGTCGCTAATCATAATACCGAACAACAGATTGTTATCTCAGGAGAGGTGGCGGCGCTTGATGCCATCGGGGTTATTGCTGCGGCGCGGGGGGCGAAGATTATTCCCTTGGCAGTCAGTGTGGCCAATCATAGTCCACTGGTGGCTGATGCCGTTCCCGATTTTGCCGCCTTCATGGACGGAGTAGAATTTAATAGTCCGCGAACGCCGGTATATTTTAATGTCTCGGCGACCGTGGAAGAGCAGCCAATCGTCATCAGAGAGATGATGGCCAGGCAGATTGCCTCCAGGGTCCGCTGGTTTGAGCTCATCCAGGCCATGATTGGCCAGGGGGTTGACACCTTTATCGAGGTGGGTCCCAAGGCTGTGCTGAAAGGGATGATGCGTAAGATTGCCCCCAAAGGGTACATCTGTCAGGCCTTGCAGGTTGATAGCCCTGACAGTCTGGCCGCATGTATTGAACAGATGGGGGTAAGTTGATTTTATCAGTAGTTATATTAGGGGGTTATTTGTGATGCTAAAAAAAAGAATCACCTTGTTCTTGTCTCTGGCTCTCATGGTGTTACCTGTTTGGGGTGCCCAGGCCAATGATGTTAGCCCGGATGCTAATTTGTCGATTGATGAGGGGGAAGGAAAATTTGATGAGTTCTTTGCCGAGGAGGAGGCCGGTGATCCTTTAGAGTCCATGAACCGGTTTTTCTTTGAGGTAAATGATAAACTCTATTTCTGGATATTGAAACCTGTTAATACTGCCTACACAGCGGTGGTTCCTCTTGATTTCCGCCAGTGTTTTGGCAATTTTTTTGATAATATTAGAGCCCCGGTATGGGTAGTGAACAATCTGTTGCAGGGTAAAATTTCTGGTGCGGGGATTAATCTTTCCCGATTTTTGATCAATTCCACCGTGGGGGTCTTGGGTCTTGGCGATCCTGCCTTGCAATCATTTGGGATGAAGCCCAAACCGGGAGATTTCGGACAGACCTTGGGAGTTTGGGGAGTGGGGGAAGGGGCATATTTGTGCCTGCCGCTTATCGGGCCATTGACTTTGCGTGATTCTGTTGGTTTTGCCGGTGATGCGCTAAGTCATCCTATTACCTATGTCGGTATTACTTATCTGGACGGGGTTGCCTATTATACTGTTGATAAAGTGAACCTGTTGTCTCTGCATCCAGGGCTTTATGAAGACATGAAACGATATTCCCTGGATCCGTATATATCTATGCGGCAGGTGTATCTTGAGTACAGGCGCAACAAGGTGTTGAACAGGGAAGGGAAGAATAATATGCTCAATGAGTTATGATGAGGAGTTGGGGGTAAAAATGGTATTCAGAAATCTAAAACAGATAAAAATGATGAAATATATATATACGTTGTTGGTACTGGTTTGTTGCTTTTTTGTGCTTAATTCGTCGGCTCTGGCGGTTTCCGGGCCCACTGAGCAATTAAAACCTACATTAAAATCCCTGATAGATATTTTGCTTGATCCTTCTTTGAAAGGAGAGAAGCATAAAGTAGAACGACGCGCCAAGATTATGGGCCATGTGACGCAAGGGTTTGATTTTCGCGAGATGTCTCAGCGGGTAGTCGGGAAAGAGTGGAAGGAGCTTCCGCAAGAAAAACAGGATCATTTCCAGTCGCTTTTTACTAAGCTGCTTGAAAATGCCTATATCGGCAAGTTTGAGAATTATTCAGGCCAGGAGATTCAGTATACCGGGGAGAGGTTGAAGGATGATAGGGCCATCGTCTCTACCCAGATTGAAAATAATGGTCAGTTGATGCCTGTTGAATATATTATGACGAAAAAAGGAGACCGATGGATGGTGTACGATATCAACATCGAAGGGGTGAGTCTGGTTCGTAATTATATGGAGCAGTTCAAGTCTATCCTCCGGCGTGACAAGTTTGACGGGTTGGTCAAACTTCTGGAGGAAAAAAATGGAACCTTTGATTAATCAGTTTTTCTTCAGATAGCATCGAGGGAGAGAGCTGAAAATCCACAAAGTGCGAGCGGTTGTTTTTTTTTCTCGCCATTCTTGCGAAAATTGTTTATTTTCTCTTTTTTTATGCGCATCCATTTGGGTGTATTTTTTTAGGATCAGTAGCCTGGAGTGAATAAAAAGATGTACGCTGTTGTGCTTGCGAAAAGAAACAGAGTGTGCAGATTTTATGTGAAAGTTCAGCTGGTTATTTGTTGAAACAACTGGAAGATTATTCAAATTTACCCTGAAAAACAGGTTTTGTTTTTTTATTGGAGGATATTATGGCATTACCAAAAAGGCGACATTCTCACTCTCGTACCCGCAAAAGAAGGTCGCATGACGCCCTGAGTGCACCAGGAATGGCCATTTGTGCCGAGTGTGGTGCGCCAAAACAGCCGCATCGTCTTTGTCCAAGTTGTGGCAAATATAAGGGGCGTACGGTTGTTAGCCTTGATGTTGACATAGAATAGGGCGTAATCGTGCGGATTGCCCTGGATGCCATGGGCGGAGACCATGGTCCCGAGGAACTGATTGGCGGGGCATTGCTTGCGGTAAAACAGACAGGTTTGGATGTCACCCTGGTTGGGGATCGGCAGATCTTGCAGGCCCATCTTGACCGTTTGGCAGCTGGCAATACTGGGTTGTCACATATCCAGATTGTCCATGCTTCAGAGGTGGTGGAGATGGGTGAGTCACCTGTTGATGCCATTCGCAGGAAAAAAGATGCCTCGGTTCTGGTTGCCTTCGAACTTGTGCGTCAAGGGCAGGTTGACGCTGCCGTCAGTGCCGGTAACTCCGGGGCAACGATGGCGGCGGCTGTGCGCAAGCTTGGCCGGATGGAGCATGTGTCCCGGCCGGGAATTGCCAGTATCTTTCCTACCTTGAAGAAGCCGGTCGTGATGATGGATGTTGGGGCAAATGTGGATTGCCGTCCCCAGCATCTTTTTCAATTTGCGGTCATGGCCTCTGCCTTTTCCCATATATTTGATATAGATCATCCGCGGATTGGTATTCTCAGCATTGGCGAAGAAGTTGGGAAGGGAAATATCCTTGTTAAGGAGACCTATGCCCGGCTTGCCGCCAGCTCCTTGAATTTTGTGGGAAATGTCGAGGGGCGTGATGTGTTTCAGGGTGATGTTGATGTGATCGTCTGTGATGGTTTTGTCGGAAATATCTGCCTGAAGATCAGTGAGGGATTGGCTGGGGCTGCCATGCAGATGTTAAAAGACGAAATTATGAAATCAACTCTTGCCAAGATCGGGTATTTTCTTGCCCGTCCTGCCTTTCGTGCATTTGCCAAACGTGTGGATTATGCAGAATATGGTGGCGCCCCTCTTTTAGGTGTCAATGGCATTGGTATTATCTGTCATGGTAAATCCAGTGCTGAGGCGATCAAGAATGCAATCCTTGAAGCTGCCAAGATGGTCGAAAAACAAGTAAATCAGAAAATAGCCGCAGGTCTTGCCCTCAGCGCTCAGGATGAGGAGGTTGTGGTCTGATGGGTACTGCGATTCTGGGTACAGGGGCCTATCTGCCTGAACGGGTTGTTACCAATCAGGATCTGGAAAAGATCGTTGATACCAGTGATGAGTGGATACAGACCAGAACCGGGATCAGTACGCGTCGGATTGGTGGTCAGGGCGATGAAACATATCGACTCGCGGCCAGAGCGGCGGAGAAGGCCCTGCAGATGGCCGAGGTCTCTGCCTATGAGATTGATCTTATTATCGTCGCGACCATCTCCTCCCATATGCTTATGCCTTCTTGTGCCTGTTTCGTTCAGAAAGAACTTGGCGCCGGCAGGGCCTTTGCATTTGATATCAATGCTGCCTGCTCAGGATTTGTTTATGCCCTTGATCTGGCTGATAAGTATATCCAGGCTGATCCGAACAAGAAGATTCTGGTGATCGGGGCGGAAACCCTCTCCAGTCGTACGAACTGGGATGATCGAAATACCTGTATTCTTTTTGGTGATGGCGCCGGAGCCGTTGTCCTTGGCCATGTCGAGGGAAATCGCGGGGTGATCGGGGCCAAGTTGTTTTCAGATGGAAATCTTTGGCGTCTGTTGCATATGCACACTGCTGCCAGCTGTAATCCCGAACTGGTACAGTCTGAAAGTCCAGGAGCTCATATCGTCATGGAGGGACGCGAGGTCTTCAAATATGCGGTTAAGGCCATGGAAGAGGCCATTATCCTGCTTTTGGATCAAGAGCAGGTCGCGCTCGACGCCATCAAATTGGTCATTCCCCATCAGGCCAATATTCGTATCTTGAATAAATTGGTCGAACGTCTGGGGATACGTGCAGAAAAGGTTTTCATAAATGTGCAGAAATATGGTAATACGTCGGCTGCCTCCATCCCGATTGCCCTTGATGAGGCAAATCGGGATTCCAGGATGCAACCTGGTGATATTGTTTTACTTTGTTCCTTTGGCGGCGGTTTTACCTGGGGGGCAACTTTGATCAGGTGGTAAGCGTTCTTAACGGTTTCTAACGAGGAGACAAGATTGGACTATTTTTTATCTGAAGAACAAACAATGATAGCGGAGATAGCCCGTCAGATAACGGATGAGCGTATTATTCCGAATCGGGCTGAACTTGATGAGAAGGATGAATTTCCGCGGGCAATCCTTAACGAGATGGCTCAGGCGGATCTGTTCGGGATCCCGATTCCAGAAGAGTTTGGCGGATTTGGCGGCGGATGTCTGGATATTGTTCTTGCCCTCGAACAACTAGGACGTGGCTGTATTGGCGTGGGTACGGCCTTTGCCGCCAGCTCGCTGGGTATTTATCCTATCCTTATTGCCGGCTCACAAGAGATGCGTGAGAAATATCTGCCTGATGTGGCCGCTGGCAGAAAATTTGCCGGATTTGGCCTGACCGAGGCCAATGCCGGTTCTGATGCCTCGGGCATTCAGACCACAGCCGTGCTGGATGGTGATGAGTGGGTGCTGAATGGCACGAAACAATGGATTACCAATGGTGGTGAGGCCCAGATCTATACGGTCGTTGCCATCACCGACCGGAGCAGGGGCGCGCGTGGCGCATCCATGCTGGTGGTTGAGGAGGGTGATCCTGGTTTCAGTTGTGGCCCGAAAGAAAAAAAGATGGGGATCAGGGCATCATCCACCACCGAGCTTATTTTCAAAGATTGTCGAATCCCGAAAGACCGCTTGATCGGTCGGAAGGGAACCGGTTTTATCACCGTCATGAAGACCCTTGATTCTTCAAGGCCAGGGATCGCTGCCCTGGGGCTGGGCTTGGCGCAGGGGGCCCTTGATGAGGCTGCCAGTTATGCCAAACAGCGTGTCCAGTTCGGTAAGCCCATCATGGCCTTTCAGGCGGTTCAGCATATGCTTGCCGATATGGCCATTCAACTTGAGGCGGCGCGGGCCTTGGTTTATGGCGCGGCCAGGCATATCGATGCCCATCCCAATAATATGTCCAAAGTCTCTTCCATGTGCAAGGTCTTTGCTACGGATATGGCCATGAAGGTGGCTACAGATGCGGTACAGGTGATGGGAGGATATGGGTATATGCGTGAGTATCCTGTCGAGAAGATGATGCGGGATGCCAAAATTCTGCAGATTTATGAGGGCACTAACCAGATTCAGCGTAACGTGGTTGGTCAGGAACTGAACAAGGAGTATGCCCGCGCCTGATGGGTCGGGTGACTGGATGCTATGAAGATCATTGTCTGTATTAAACAGGTGCCTGATGCCAAGGATGTTCGTCTGGATCCCAAGACCAATACCTTGGCCCGCGAAGGTGTGCAGTCGATCATGAATCCTTATGATCAGCATGCTGTGGAAGAGGCTGTACGGTTAAAAGAGTTGCTGGGCGGTGAGGTCACGGTTCTGAGTATGGGGCCGCCCCAGGCGGAAGAGGTGCTCAGGCAGGCCATTTCCTGTGGTGCCGATCATGCGGTGCTGGTTTCTGATCGGGCCTTTGCCGGCGCGGATACCTGGGCTACTTCGTATACCCTGGCCAAGGCGGTCAATGTTATTGGCCCTTTTGATCTCCTCTTGTGTGGAAAACAGGCAATTGATGGTGACACAGCCCAAGTCGGCCCAGGGCTTGCCATGCGTTTGCAGATCCCGTATGTGACCTGTGTGCAGAAGGTGCGCCAGGCTACAGAGACCGGGCTGATCCTGGAACGGATGATGGATGATGGCTATGATGTTTTGGCGGTTGATTTTCCGGCCTTGCTGACGGTGGTGAAAGATATTAATGAGCCTCGGGTTCCCTCACTTAAAGGGAAGATGCGGGCAAAAAAAGTAGAAATCAGGCGATTGAGCGCAGCCGATATTGGTGCTGATCCTGCCTGTATTGGTCTTCCTGGCTCTCCAACTCAGGTCGTCAAGGTCTTTCCACCGGAAGCACGGTGTAAGCGGGCCGTCTTTACCGGCAGTCTGGATGAGCAGATCGTGCAGCTTGTGGATAGTTTGCAATCGTATCTATAATTACTGGCGGGAGAAAACGAAATGTTGATTATAGATACAGAACTGTGCATCGGTTGTGGCGTGTGTGAAAGCAATTGTCCCTTTGG
>CAISPV010000114.1 GCA_903887485.1 uncultured Desulfobulbaceae bacterium
TAAACTCGTGGACATGTAGAACCCTCCTTATCTTTTGCTTGGTCGCATTGATAAGGACTACATGTCCATTCTTTTTACCACTCATTTTTCGGTACAAGTACGCTTAATCCGGAAGAACCAATTTTTTACACGAAAATTCAGAACTTGAATTCACTGAGATTTCTCTGGAATCCATCCCCCACCTAAAGCCTTAACCAGCAGGACGCTGGCGGCAAGTCTTTGCCCCACAAGACCCAAAGCTGTCCGCTCGTTTGCAAGAGATGTCGACTGGGCAACAAGCACATTGAGGTAGGCCACGGTTCCAGCCTGATACTGGTTGGTGGTGATCGTTACGACTTGCTGTGCCGCCCGCACCGCCTGATTCTGCACCTCTGTCTCTTCTTCCAGAATGCGTAGTGCCGCCAGATTGTCCTCAACTCCCTGAAAGGCGGTCAGCACTGTCTCCCGGTATGCAGCAACCGTTGCATCATAGGCGGCCTTCGCCTGTTCGGACTGGGCGTCCCGCACACCGCCATCGAAAAGAGTTACCGACGCTGCTGGGCCAACCGACCAGAATCGACTTGGCCAGGAAAACCATGTGGTAAGACTTGAAGACGAGAAACCACCTGCTGCCGACAGCTGAATGGTTGGGTAATAGGCTGCCTGAGCTATACCGACCTGAGCATTGGCAGCGGCCACCTTTCTCTCGGACGATGCGATATCAGGCCGCCGCTCGAGCAGCGCGGAAGGGATTCCGGGGGGAATGAAGGGGACTGTTATCGATAATACTGTTGACGAGAGTGAAAATGCGGCGGAAGGCTTGCCTAGCAAAAGAGCGATGGCATGCTCCAACTGGGCACGTTGGATACCGAGATCTATCGCTTGCGCCTCGGTGCTCTTGAGCTGGGTTTCAGCCTGGAGGACATCAGACCTGGCTGCAACCCCGGCAGCATAGCGATTATTGGTCATATTCAGGGAATTGCGATAGATGGCTGTCGTCGCATCCAGAAGTTGTTTCTGGGCGTCCAGTACCCGCAGTTGAAAGTAATCGCTGGCCAAGGCCGCCTGAGCGCTGAGAGTTGCTGCCGCCAGGTCCGCAGCACTTGCCTGGGCATTGGCCTGACTGGCTTCGACCTCACGGCGGATCCTGCCCCACAGATCAACTTCCCAGGTCAGATCCACAGGGAGTTGCAAATTAGAGACCGTCGTGCCCCCACTTATTCCCGTCCCTGAATTGGAAGAACTTTGTGACCGGGTAGCCGCTGCCCCGACCGTAAGCGTGGGGAAATTGCCGGCTTTAGCAACCTGCACCAACGCCCGCGCCTGACGGAACTGGGCCTCGGCCACAGCGACGTTAAGATTGGATATTGCAACCTGTTCTTCCAGAGAGTTCAAGACCGGGTCATGGTATATTTCCCACCATCGTTCACTGATTATGCCGGTATTGGGTTGTGCCACCTTCCATCCTTCCAGTTCCTTGAATGTTGTCGGCATGGTTGCAACCGGGTTTGGTCTGACATAATCAGGGCCAACCGTGCAGGCTGCCGTCAGCAATGCAAATAACGACAGAATAATCCGAGCAGCTACGCCTGTAATTTTCACAATTCCTCCTGTTTTATTCATACACCGGCCCCAATGCTGCGACCGTGCCGTTTCTTTTCCAGCCACACCCGGAAACGGTCAAGATACAGATACACCACCGGAGTGGTATAAAGGGTTAACATCTGGCTGAATATCAGCCCGCCGACAATGGAAATTCCCAGTGGACGTCTGAGTTCTGAACCGACTCCAGTACCCAGCGCCAAAGGCAGTGCGCCAAAAAGCGCTGCCATGGTAGTCATCATGATAGGGCGAAAACGGAGCATACACGCCTCAAAAATGGCTTCTCTTGGCAGTTTCCCTTCGCTCCGCTGAACCGCCAATGCAAAATCAACCATCAAAATGCCGTTCTTTTTGACGATACCAATCAGCAGAATCACGCCGATAATGGCAATCAGGTTCAGATCAGACCCAAAGAGCATCAAGGCCGCCACCGCCCCCACACCAGCCGAGGGGAGTGTCGACAGGATAGTCAGGGGATGAATATAGCTTTCGTAGAGGATGCCCAGCACGATATAGACTGCTACCAGCGCGGCCAGGATCAGAAAGGGCTGGTTGGCGAGCGAATCCTGAAAGGCCTGGGCCGTACCGGCAAACTTCCCTCTGATACTCGCCGGCAAGCCCATCTGGCGGGTTGCCGTATTTACCTCGATAACAGCCGCTCCCAGAGAGACGCCCGGCGCCAGGTTAAAGGAAATGGTTACGGCCGGAAACTGGCTCTGGTGGTTGACCGCCAAGGCACTGGCACCGGTTTTATAGGAGGTGAAGGCCGACAAGGGCACCAGTTTCCCTCCCGATGACAGCACCTGGACATCTCGCAGCGTATCCGGCTGCTGCCAGAAGGCGGGGGCTGCCTCCATAACAACATGATACTGGTTGAGGGGCGTATAGATAACAGAGACCTGGCGTTGGCCAAAGGTGTCATAGAGCACTTCATCGATCTGCTGAGGGCTGATTCCCAGTCGCGACGCCGTTGGGCGGTCAATCACCAGGCCCGCCTCCAGACCGCGAGTCTGCTGGTCACTGCTCACATCAACCAGAGACGGCATGGTGCGCATCTTCTGCAGCATCTTCTGTCCCCAGAGATTCAGTTCATCAACCGATTCCCCCTGCAGGGTATACTGATACAAAGCATTACTCGTTTTTCCCCCGACCCTCAAATCCTGGACCGGTTGCAAAAAGGTGGGGGCGCCGGGGATATGGGCCAAGTTCTTGCGCAGCCGGGCAATAATCTGATTGGCAGTTGCTTTCCGTTTGTCAAAGGGCTTGAGCGAGATAAACATTCGTCCGGTGTTGACCGTGGAACCTCCGCCGCCACCACCTCCGGTAAAGGCGATCACATATTCCACATCCGGGTCCTGCTTGATGATCGCCACAACCTGGGTCAGCTTGTCCCGTATGGCTTGGAACGAGATATCCTGGGCCGCCTGGATATTTCCAGCAATTCTGCCGGTATCCTGTTCAGGAAAGAAACCTTTGGGGATGATCACAAAGAGGGAGATACTTGCCACCACGGTTGCGAGCAACAAAGCCAGCATGATCCGGGTATGATGCAACGCCCACTTCAATGACGTCTCGTAGTGACTGTGCATCCAGGAAAACATTCCTTCGCTGGCCCGATACAGTCTGCCATGGGGCTTTGACCCTTCATCCTTGATGAGGGTAGCGCACATCATGGGAGTCAGGGTAAGCGAGATAACCAGAGATACCAGAATGGCCGCAGACAGAGTCACGGCAAATTCCCGGAACAGACGTCCCACCATGCCGCCCATCAACAGGATCGGGATGAAAACGGCTACCAGCGAAACACTCATGGAAAGGACGGTAAAGGCAATCTCCCTGCTACCAGAGAGAGCCGCCTGCAGAGGGGACTGCCCCATCTCCCGATAACGGGTAACATTTTCCAGAACCACGATGGCGTCGTCCACCACAAAGCCGGTCGCAATGGTCAACGCCATCAAGGAGAGGTTGTCCAAAGAATAGCCGAACAGGTACATGACCGCGAATGTTCCGATGATGGATGAGGCAACGGCCACTGCCGGGATGAGTGTTGCCCGAACATTCCGTAGAAACCAGAATACTACAAGGATCACCAATATCCCGGACAGGATCAGCGAGATTTCCACATCATGCAGAGAACCACGAATAGGCGGGGTACGATCAAGCACAACGGATAGATTGACACCTCCCGGCAGCGAGGCCTCCAACTGCGGCAGTAAGGCGTTAATCTGGTCCACGGTATCGATGATATTGGCCCCAGGTTGCCGGGAAACAATCAGCATAATCGCCGGTGTTCCGTTGACGACACCGCTGACCCGCAGGTCCTCTACCGAGTCCTCAACACTGGCCACATCCAACAGCCGCAGCGCTGCCCCGGATTTGTAGCTGATAACCAGATTGCGATAATCCGCAGCTTTCTGCAGCTGGTCATTGGCATGGATTTCCCACGAGGTATTATCGTTCGCGAGCATCCCTTTGGGGCGATTCACATTGGTTCCGGCCAGTATGCCACGAACCGTGGCCAGACTGATTCCATACTTGTTGAGGGCTGACGGATTCAGCTCCACCCGGACTGCAGGCAGCGCCCCGCCGCCGACAAAGATCTGACCAACTCCCTTGACCTGGGACAGTTTCTGGGCAAGAACGGATGATGCGAAATCGTACATCTTCGATTTACTGACACTGTCCGAGGTGAGCGCCAGAATCATGATCGGTGCATCCGAAGGATTCACCTTGCGATAGGAGGGGTTGCTGGGCAGATTGGCCGGCAGATAGCTGCGGGCGGCATTGATGGCTGCCTGGACATCACGGGCCGCACCGTTAATATCCCGGCTCAGATCGAATTGCAGGGTGATACTGGTAATGCCGCGATTGCTGACCGAGGTCATTTCGGTTACGCCGGCTATCCGGCCGAACTGACGTTCCAGGGGTGCGGCCACCGAAGTGGACATGGTTTCAGGATCAGCGCCGGGGAGAGAAGCTGAAACCGAAATAGTCGGGAAATCCACCTGCGGCAGCGGCGATACCGGCAACAGCCGAAAAGCCACAATACCGGCCAACACAAGTCCCAGAGTCAGGAGTGTGGACGCCACCGGGCGGCGGATGAAGGTGGAGGAGATATTCATGGTTGTACTTTCATCATATTGCAGCTTGCTTTACAGCAGAACCATGAGGATATTATCGATGGTTATTACAACACGCAGTATTCCGATAACCGTCATGCAGACGCCAACAATTGCAGCCGAAACAGTGAAGAGATGACCGGACATATTCTCTTCAATTAACGTGCTTGAGCCATGATTGCTCATAGAAAGTATGACCTCGCCAACTGATTAAAATATTCACTGTTCATCTTGGAAATAAAAAACTATCCCGTCACTTCAACACGCCGGTTTCGCAAGCGCCGTGATATCCGGTCAAACGCCAGGTAGATAACCGGGGTAGTGTAGAGAGTCAGGATCTGACTGAACACCAAGCCACCGATAATGGCGATACCGAGCGGCCGCCGAAGTTCGGAGCCGACGCCGGTGCCGATGGCCAGCGGCAGGGCACCAAGCAGTGCCGCCATGGTGGTCATCATGATCGGCCTGAAACGAAGCAGACACGCCTGATAGATGGCCTCTTCGGGAGGTTTACCCTCATTGCGCTCGGCATCGAGGGCAAAATCCACCATCATGATGCCGTTTTTCTTGACGATGCCGATCAGCAGGATAATGCCGATAATGGCAATAACCGTTAAATCCTGGCGGAAAAGCATCAGGGAAAGCACCGCCCCGACACCGGCAGAGGGGAGTGTCGACAGGATAGTCAGAGGATGGATATAACTCTCATAGAGGACACCGAGTACGATATAGACCGTAATCAGAGCGGCCAGAATGAGGATCGGCTCGTTGACCAGGGAAGCCTTGAAGGCCTGGGCGGTCCCCTGGAAACTTCCCTTGATACTGGCAGGCAGACCCAGTTTGAGCATGGTGGCTTCGATGGCATCCACGGCATGTCCCAGTGAGACGCCCGGCGCCAGGTTGAAGGAGGTGGTCACCGCCGGGAACTGTCCCTGACGGTTGATCACCAGCGGTCCTTGCGTTTCAGTGGCGGAAGCGATGGCCGAGAGTGGAACCTGGCCGCCGTTACTCGAGCGAACATACAATGCCTGCAAGCCGCTCGGATCCTGGCGAAACTGGGGCTTGACCGCCAGGATCACCCGGTACTGGTTCAGGTCAGTAAAAATGGTTGAGACCTGACGCTGCCCAAAGGCATCGTAGAGGGCATCATCGATATTCTGGGGAGTGATACCGAATCTGGCAGCGCTGGCACGATCAAAATTCAGCATCACCTGCGAACCCAGATTCTGTTGATCACTGCTCACATCCCTTAATTCCTCGCGCTCCTGCATCCCTTCCACAACACGAGGCGCCCAGGTCGTAAGCTCGTCAGAGTTGGGGGTTTCAAGGGTAAACTGATACTGGGTACGGCTGACTCGGGCATCAACAGTGAGGTCTTGTGTCGGCTGCATGAAAAGGGTGATACCGTTTACCTTGGCCAGTTTAGGCTGCAGGCGGCGGATGACATCAGTGGCAGTGCCGTCCCTCATGCTCAATGGCTTCAGGTTGATCTGAATTCTGCCGCTGTTGAGCGAGGTATTGGTGCCGTCAACACCGATGAATGAAGAGATGCTCTCCACGGCCGGGTCTTCGAGAATTGCCGCGGCAAGAGCCTGCTGCCGCTCAGCCATGGCGGGAAACGAGATGGTCTGTGAGGCCTCCGAAATACCCTGAATGGCTCCGGTATCCTGCACCGGGAAGAATCCTTTGGGGATCATGACGTAGAGCAACACGGTCAACAGCAGGGTTCCTGCGGCGACTGTCAGGGTAGCACTCTGGTGCCGCAGCACCCACTGGAGCGAACGGCCATATGAGGCGATCATCCGTTCGAAAAACTTCCCTGAGGCGTGATAGAAGCGCCCCTGCCGCTCCTCGGGTACGTGCTTCAAGATGCGGGAGCACATCATCGGAGTCAGGGTCAGCGAGACCACCGCCGAAATGAGAATGGTCACCCCCAGGGTGACGGCAAACTCGCGGAACAACCGCCCGACCACGTCCCCCATGAAGAGCAGCGGAATCAATACCGCGATCAGCGATACCGTCAGTGACAGGATGGTGAAGCCGATCTGTCTGGCCCCTTTCAGGGCGGCCTCCATTGGTGTCTCACCCTGTTCCACATAACGGGAGATATTTTCGATCATGACAATGGCATCGTCCACCACAAAACCGGTGGAGATGGTCAGGGCCATCAGCGTAAGATTATTCAGACTGTAGTTGAGCAGGTACATAACCCCGAAGGTGCCCACCAGCGACAACGGCACGGCCACGCTGGGAATTGTGGTGGCAGGCAGATTGCGCAGGAAGAGGAAGATGACCAGAATTACCAGGGCTACCGCCAGCAGCAGTTCAAACTGAACGTCCTTGACCGATTCTCTGATAGTGACCGTCCGGTCGGTCAAAGGGGTTACCTTCACCGAGGCGGGCAGTGCGGCCTGCAACTGGGGCAGAAGCTCCTTGACGCGATTGACCACCTCGATAACATTGGCTCCAGGCTGGCGCTGGATATTAACAATAACCGCCGGGGTCGTATTCATCCAGGCGGCCTGGTTCACATTCTCCGCATCGTCAATGGCGTCCGCCACATCCTTGAGCAGGATTGGGGCACCGTTTTTATAGGCGATGACCAGAGCAAGATACTCTTTACTGGAAAAGAGCTGGTCATTGGCCCCGATGATAAAAGACTGGCGCGGCCCGTCAAAACTCCCCTTGGCTTGATTGACGTTGGCTGCAACCAGGGCGATCCGCAGGTCTTCAAGGGTCAAGCCGTATGATGCCAGGGCGGTGGGATTGGCATGGATGCGCACTGCCGGGCGCTGTCCGCCGCTGATGCTGACCAGGCCCACACCCGGAAGCTGGGATATCTTCTGGGCAAAACGGGTATCAGCCAGGTCCTCAACTTTTGGCAACGGCAGGGAATCTGAAGAAAGCGCCAGGGTCAGAATCGGGGCATCGGCCGGGTTGACTTTGCTGTAGACCGGCGGATTGGGCAGATCCTTGGGGAGGAAGTTGAAGCCGGCGTTAATGGCGGCCTGTACCTGCTGTTCCGCTACATCGAGTGCGAGTTCGAGGGTGAACTGCAGGGTGATCACCGAACTGCCATGAGAGCTGGTGGAGGTCATCTGAGTCAGTCCCGGCATCTGGCCGAACTGACGTTCTAAAGGGGCCGTGATCGATGAGACAATAACATCGGAACTGGCACCTGGATAAAAGGTCCGCACCTGGATAGTGGGATAGTCAACCTGAGGAAGAGCAGAAACCGACAATTGTCTGTACGCCACGGCTCCGGCCAGGATGATGGCGATCATCAGCAGGGTGGTGGCCACCGGGCGCAGGATGAAGAGGCGTGAAAAGTTCATTTCGGCTGCCTTGGCAACTGTTTGTCCGGATGGCCTGGCGACTTCACCTCTTTGCCACCCTTATTTATCTGCTCCCGTTCTTTGACTTCAACCTTGTTGCCATCCCGGAGACGCTCCGCACCATCAACTACTACCTGTTCTCCGACCTCCAACCCCTCGATTACTGAGGTTTCCCCGTCTTGAGTGATGCCGGGCTTGACCTGCCGCATGGTCACAGTCTTATCGGCATTCAGGACAAAAACAAAGGCGCCTTGAGGGTTTTTCTGAATCGCGGCAGAGGGCACGATGAGGGCATCCTTCTTCACATCCAGCAGGAGTCTGGCATTCACAAACTGGTTGGGGAAAAGTTCACCGGCACGATTATCAAAAGCTGCTTTGAGCTTTACCGTTCCGGTATTGGGGTCGATCTGGTTATCCATGGTTGTCAACTCTCCCGTCGCCAGCTTCTGCTTCATCTCGCGGTCGAAGGCCTCGACGCTCAACCGGCCATCCTTCATCTTGCGCAAAACCTGGGGCAGACTGTCTTCGGGGATTGGAAACACCACGGCAATCGGCTGCATCTGGGTGATAGTCAGCACCCCGCCGCTATCCGCTGCATGCACCATATTCCCCGGGTCCACCAGACGCAAACCGGCCCTGCCGCTGAAAGGGGCCGTGATGCGGCTGTAGACAAGTTGGAGCCTGGCGCTGTCGATCTGTCCCTGGTCAACCTTGACGGCGCCCTCATACTGGCGGACCAGCGCCTCCTGCGTGTCCAGTTGCTGCCTGGGAAGGGAATCCTGTTTCCACAGTGCCTGATAGCGTTTAAGATCCAGACGGGCGTTGTTCAACTGTTCCTGGTCACGGGCCATTTGCCCTTCGGCCTGGGTTAACAGCACCTGGAACGGGCGCGGGTCGATGACTGCCAGCAGGCTTCCTTTCGTGACGTCCTGCCCCTCTTGAAAATGGACCTCCATCAACTGACCATCAACACGACTCCGCACCGTGACCATGTTCAAAGAGGTTACAGAGCCGAGTCCGGTCAGGTAGAGATTCATGTCACCCTTGCGAGCAGGCGACACAAAAACCGGCGTAGGAAGGGATGAAGCTTTAGAGCCCGACCCGGCAGGAGAAGGAGTTGCCGGATTCTGCTGCTTTTTCCAGACAACAAAAGCACCGCCGACAATCAGACAAAGCAGGATAACCCAGAACCACCAACGGCTGAATAATGAGTTTCTTTCTGGCTGCAGACTTGATTCGGTTGTTTTGGTCACAGATTCTTGCATGCTTATCGTCCTTGATTTATTAAAAGCGTGTTGTCGTATTGAGGCAGGTCATCTCTGATTTTTTTCATAATTCAGTGCATTCACAACACCTTATCAATTGGTTCAATCCGCTTGACACGATGAAGGGTATCATTCTTGTGGGAGTTTCTTATTGAATACATCAGGCTGTCAGCCTGATCAATCATATCTGCCGCAGACTCGGGTATAGTCTCATGGGTGATGAGGCCAATGCTGAAAGTGACCGGCCAGCCATTCCTTGTCATAGAGGCCAGCAGATTCTCTCGAACCTTTCAAATAATCACCCCTGCTGACTCTTAATCGGTTTCAGGAAACATCACTACAAACTCGTCACCGCCGACTTTGACAATGGTGTCCGACTTACCCTTACGCAGGGTTTCCCCCGGAAATGACCACTGCACACAGTAACCCTACAACGCAATTTAGAAACTTAATTGCTGATTTTACGCAACTTGCCTGCTATTCTGATTTAAACCTCAGAAAGGAGACACCTCATGTTGCCAGATATCCGTCAAGCTGACTATTTGTATGACGTTCCAAAACTCGAGATAGATAGAAGCGATGTGTCATCCTTGCTTCCTGAACTTAAAGGATTTCACGAAAATTTTGCCGATTGCTTTCTCCGCAGGGAGCTGCGAGATAACTTTTTTCGTTACATGGCTGGTCAATTTGGTCAACTGGAAAGAAAGTCTATCGAGCCTATCGCTTTTGCCGTAGAGGGCGGTAAGGTTAGGGCGATGCAGCGTTTTGTCTCCGATGCGATTTGGGACGATGAGAAGATTATGGTCAAGTATCGTAGTTTGGTGAATGAGGATATTGGTCATTCTGATGGTGCAATCATTTTCGACGAAAGCGGCTTCGTCAAAAAAGGCGACGACTCCATCGGCGTGGCTAGGCAATATTGTGGCACCATCGGCAAGGTTGACAGCTGTCAGGTTGGGGTTTTTGCCGCATATACCTCTGCCCACGGATATGCTCTCATCGATAAACGTCTTAATGGCTCTGCTCAATTCTCAGTAATTATCGATCTAACTTCCAGCCTGTGCAGGTTTGACATTTTCCACACCAGCCAATCCTGTTCAGGCTAAAAGTATAGTGTTCATGCGCAATCGGGAGCAGAACGGTAATTATTAA
>CAISPV010000115.1 GCA_903887485.1 uncultured Desulfobulbaceae bacterium
CGATGATCCATCTCGGTGATTTGAACTAACAATTTAGAAAAGGACTCGTTCTCCATGGTTCCCTCCTTCTTGTGATATATCAAAAAGATAAGAACCATTGCTTATTTTTCAACACTTAACGGGAACAGAGCCTAATTTTTTGACGCAATGTTGAAAATGTGAGAGAAAAGTTTGCTTTTTTCTTTTAATGTAGGATACAGTTTAAGTTGTATGTGTTTGTTCAGATTATTTGCGTTATAGTCTAAGTGAAGATTATATAAAAAAAGTATATAAAAGATTTTTAATACATCTTCGATCTTTCTTTATGCCGTGCAGGAAGGAAAAGGAAATGTCGTTGGGAAGTTGAATGTTCATCTGGGTGGTATAATTTCTGTCAATTAATAAAAAAGAAGGCTCATCTTAAAAAAATCTGTCATATACTGATAAATAATGTATGTATATAGTAATGTATTATCTTTTCATAAAGAGAGACTTGTATAGCATATTGTTGAAATTGTTAACGTACTAATTAATCTAAAATCGACAGTGAGTCGTGCGCTTTGAGCTGTTTTGATGTCCACGTTGTTTGCAGTGTATGGATATTGAGAAAAAGCAGGTTCCCGATTCTGGTGGGCTTTAATCAAGAGCAAGAGGTAGAGTATGAATTATGGTATTGTAAGTCAGGAACAGCTTGAGCAAATTGAGGAAATTTTGTATCAGAAGCTGGTTAAACTCGGTGTCGATTGTGCCATTATCATCGATATGGCGGGAAATATTATCACTGTTAAGGATAATGGAAAGAGCAAATATGATATTTATTCTTTTGCCGCATTGGCCGCAGGGAATTTTGCGACCGTGGATGCCATGGCAAAATTAGTTGGTGAAACTGAGTTTTCACTTCTTTTTCATAAAGGTCAGGAATCCAATATTCATTTCAGCAAGATTGATGATGAGCTTTTGTTGATATCCATGTTTGGGAGGGACATCTCTTTGGGTTTTCTTAGGCTTAATGTGGTTGAGGCCATAGAACAGATCCAGAAGGTTTGGGCAAGGCAGGATTAGGGGATTTTTAAGGTTGATCATTGTTATTAAAGAAAGATCGTTCATTTGCCATGGATTAAGGCTGAAATAAAAGTTTGGGGGTGGCGGGTTGAGTTTTATCAACTTAAAAGACAAGGTGGTCCAGGTTAAGATTGTCTATTATGGTCCTGGTCGTTGTGGAAAAACAACAAACCTGGAGTATATCAATCGTAAATTTAGGGAACAGATCCAGTCGGAAATGGTGAGTTTGAAGACCCATGGCGATCGAACACTGTTTTTTGATTTTCTTCCCTTTCATATGGGCCAGATTAAAGGATATGATATTAAGATACAGCTTTATACCGTGCCTGGTCAGGTTAAGTATAATGCGACCAGAAAGCTGGTGTTAAAAGGTGTGGATGGAATTGTTTTTGTTGCCGATGCCATGGAAAAACAGCGAGAAAAAAATATCCGTTCACTTAACCAGCTTCATGAAAATCTGCTATCGTATAAGGAGTCTATTTTTAAGATTCCATTGGTGATGCAATACAACAAGGTGGATTTGAAAGACCATGGGATTCCTGTCTTGCCGATTTCTGTTCTGCAACAGGACCTTAACAGCAGGTTGCAGGTTCCTTATTTTGAGGCAAGCGCGATTACGGGATATAATGTTGCCGCAACGTTGAAGAAAATAATCTCATCGACTGTTGTCTCAATACAGAAAAAATTACTTTAGAGAGAATGTACGGTGGCACAACAAACTAGACGTCAATATGACGATGATCTGACCGTTGGTGCGGATGAGTATAATGAATCATTCTCAACGGGGTCTGTAGATCTATTCGAACCTCTTGGTGATGACGATGCCCCTATTGCCAAGCTTAAGACAATTGTCTTGTCGATTGACTGGGAGATAACAGATGATATCCTCCATCAATTACATGATGAGCTCCAAGACCTGAAAGATGTTTGGGCGGGGAATAAGATTAATCTGCTTTATATCCAGGCATTGGAGAAGATTGGTCAATATATCTTTGCAGAAAAAGCACGTTCCCATCCTAATGCCATTAAATTACTTCTTACCTTTTATTCTAATCTAGAAAGAATAGTCTCTTCTGGGTCCATGAGTGAAGAAGAGAAAAAACAGTTATTGCTCCAAGATATTAAAAAATTTGATCAATTCAAAAATCAGATAGCTCCTGTCTCTAAAGAGAAAAACAAGGTGGCAGAGAGTCCGGTTGCTGCTCGGTCACAAGTTGTTGCGCCTGCTGTTGGTATTCCTTTGCCAACCTCCCAAGGGAAAAGGAATGTTTTAACGAATCTGAAGGCGATTGTACTGGGCATAGATTGGGAAATCAGCGATAATGAGCTTGTTCGTTTGAGTGAAGAGGTAAGCAAGCTGGAAAAAGTTTTCAGCGAAAACAGGGCCAAATTAATTTTCCTGCAGGGTCTTGGTGCTCTTGGTAATTATATCCGTTCTACAAAAAGTAATGCCCACCCAGATGCCTTTAAGCTTTTGCATTCTTTTTATAAAGGATTGGAAAAAACGTACGATGAGGTTTTGTCAGGGGATCAGGAAAAAGAAATTCTTCTGGCTGAGGTTAAAAAATTTAATGCTTTTAAGTCGGTTATTGCAACAGTAGCATCCGAAGTAGTGGTTCCGGTTGATGATTCCGCGCCCCGTGCAACAGAAAAGCATTCGGATGAAAAAGGTGGCTTTATTGCTCCGGCATTTGCTGATATGCCTGAGGGCGTCCGTGGCTTTCGTGAGGATGCTGAGATCATTAAGAGTGATGTCGACAAGAGTGTGGCCAGCTTTTTGGGTGAAGAAGAGGTGGTGACGGATTATGCGGCAGTCGGAGAAACACCCGATACGTTTTCAGAAGGCCCTGAGGTAGCTTCTAGGCTGGATGCACTATTTGGTAATGTTGCAGAATCTGAGTCGATAGGTGTAGCAGCGGTATCTGCTGATCTTGCCTTGTCGGGTGTTGATGTGGAGACAGAGGCTGATGATGACTCCGGTGAAATGGCCTTGCCTTTCCAGGGTGGAGCGTTGGCGCCAGCGTTGGCTGAGGCCAGTGGTGAGAGCCTCTATGCTGAAGCCGTGTCCTCTGAAAAAGCACCACTTACATCCTCATTTGCTGATACATCGGTCATCCCCGGTGTTGATGTGGAGACCGAAGCGGATAATGACTCAGATGAGGCGGTTTTACCCCGTGAGCAAGGAGGAGTGGCTCCCGCGCTGGTTTTTAGTGGCGAGACTACTGGCTTTCGTGAAGCAGTGTTTGTTGCTGATCCCGATGAGGAGGAATTTGATCTTGAAGATCGGCTTGATTCCTTTTTTGGGGCAGAGATTGAAGAAGCATCTCAGGGAAGTGCCCTTAATGTTACTGATGATGTCCATGAAGAAGTGTTGGCCGGCAAGATTTCTCCAGAGGAGAATCGTTTAACTAAGAGTAAAGAAATAAAGTCTGGTGGCTTTGCAGAAGAACCAAAAAAATCGATTTCAGAGCCATTGTCTGCAATTGAGAAAGTTGGGCCCATGATTGAAGGGGAGAGTGCAGGGTTCTCTGTTGAGGCAAGGAGTGAAAGGCTGGCGGTTGTCTTTGAGCCTGTTGGTGATGATGTGGAAGTTGATGAGCTTCCCGTTGAGCTTGGATTTGGTGCAATTGATGACGAGCGCATCTTGGCGCAAGAATCTCTTGCCGTGCTTCGGGAAAGCGTTGCCTCAATTGTTTTGAAAAAATATGAGGTTGCTTTTCCCACCTTCTTTGTTGAAATCAACAAGTTGCGTCTTGGGTGGCAGTCGCAGTATGCAAAGAATATCTTTCTGCAGCTTTTGCTCACCGTTGGACAGTACATTGATACATATCGAACGATGGCGGACCCTGAAGCATTGATATTGTTGCAATCTCTTTGTGATAAACTTGAACAGGTCTGTCAGAGAAAAACGGGTCTGAATGACGGCCGAGAACAAATACTTTTTAAAGAGATGTGTACTGTATTACTCTGGCAACAAAGATTGATTGCTGTTCTGATGACAAGGAAAGACTGAAAAGACGCATCTTCTGGGGCGTGGATTGTTTGACATATCTTTTTTTAGATAAGTAAGAGATTGTTTTAGGTTGTTTTTCGATAGGAAACACAATGGCGGTTATTCTCCTCTGCGGGAGTAACCGCCATTGTATTATAAATGTCAAGATGCCAAAAAGATTTTGATTAATAAACGTTATTATTATAGCGGAAGAAAGAGTGTTATGTCCATACATCCAACAGCAGTTATTGATAAAAAAGCAGAACTTGATTCTTCAGTTCATGTGGGTGCCTATACCGTTATTGAGAAAGGCGTTCGTATTGGTGCGGGAACCAGGATTGAGCCGCACGCGGTTCTTGCTGGTCTGACTACTATTGGTGCGGGGAATGTGGTTGGCTCTTTCACCTCCATTGGCACGCCGCCTCAGGATCTTGGTTATGCTGGGGAACCTACGCAGTTGGTTATTGGTGATCATAATCAGATCCGTGAATATACGTCTATCCATCGGGGAACGGTTAAGGGTGGTGGGATAACAGTCATTGGTAACAATAACCTGTTTATGGCCTATTGTCATATCGGCCATGATTGCCGTATTGCCAGTCATGTCATTATGGCCAATGTGGCCACCCTTGCTGGTCACGTGGAAATTGATGATTATGCCTCAATCAGTGGTCTGGTCGCTGTGCATCAATTCTGTCGTATAGGTGCATATGCCTATATCGGTGGGATGTCGGGTATTAGTCTTGATGTTGCCCCGTATATGATTGTCACCGGAACGAGGAGTCGGATGCGGGTTTCGGGAATCAATAAGGTCGGCCTCAGGCGGCAGGGTTTCAGTAAAGAGACCATTGGCAAGCTCGATCAGGCATTTCGCCTGCTTTTTCGTTCTCCTGACCTGTTACAGGCAGATGCCCTGGCACAGGTGCGTAAGGAATTGCCTGATTGTGCCGAGGTAGAATCTTTGGTGCATTTTTTTGAGAGTTCTAAGCGTGGTGTTGCCAAGCGCACTGAAGATTAGGTGTCATTACGAAATAACTATTACATCTTTATTCATTTCGTTACGGTTTATGCCGTTCACGATATTCCGTTCACGATATTCTTATGTTACAGTTATTTTTTGACAACGGCTTAGGATCTGTTGTGAAATAACTATTGTATTTCCGAGCAGTTCGTTATGGTTTGTTTTAATGGCTTTGTGGTATGCGTATTCATCCTGAGAAAATTGGTATTATTGCCGGAAGTGGTCAGTTTCCGCTTCTTTTTATCATGGCAGCCAAGGCGGCTGGGCGGATTGTGGCGGTGGTTGCCCATAAGGGGGAAACTATACCGGAAGTTGCGGCGGCGGCGGATATGACCTGTTGGGTAAAACTTGGTCAGCTGGGGAAAATAATCAAGTTTTTTCATAATGAAGGGGTAGGGGAGGCGGTTTTTCTCGGTGCCATTACCAAAACCCAAATATTCAAAGATGTTTTTCCTGATTTGAAAGGGTTGACCCTGTGGAACAAGATTGATACCAGGCAAGATGATGCCATCCTTCGGGCCGTAGCGAGCGTCCTTGAACAGGAAAATATCAAGGTGTTGGAGTCCACGTTTTATCTGCGTCATCTTCTGTTTCCGGGAGGAGTGCTGACCAAAAAGAAACCCAACCAGGAACAACGTCTGGATATTGAATTTGGTTGGCGGAATGCTCGGGCCATCGGGCAGCTTGATATCGGACAGTGTGTGGTGGTAAGAAATCTGTCCGTGCTGGCTGTTGAGGCCATCGAAGGAACAGACGCCACTATTCTTCGCGGCGGGGGGCTGGCTAGGGAAAAGGCAGTGGTGGTCAAGGTCAAGAAACCATCCCAGGATTTCCGTTTTGATCTGCCGGCAACCGGTCTGAAAACAATCGAAACCCTGGCCAGTGTCAAGGGTGCGGTCCTGGCAGTTGAAGCCGGTCAATCTCTGCTTTTTGATCGTGAGATCATGGTTGCTGCGGCTGACAAGGCGGGTATTGTGGTGGTTGGGGTTACTGAGAATCCCGATGGAACCCTGGTGTTTTGAATGGCTCTCTTCCTCTTTTCCTTCACCTCTATTTCCTTCTGATGCAGGCCATGATCCTGGCGGCTGGCTTCGGCACCCGTCTCTTGCCTTATACCCTTGTTCGTCCTAAACCCCTTTTCCCCATCCTGAATAAGCCCTTGTTGTTGCTTACAATTCAACGCCTGCAGCAGGCCGGTTGTGATCATATTGTGGTGAATTGTCATTATCTGCGGGAGCAGATCGTTTGTGCCCTGCACGGTATCCCTGGCGTGCTGGTGCAGGAGGAGACCTCTGTCCTTGGGACGGGCGGTGGCCTGCGGCTGGCTCTTGATCAGTTTCGTGATGAACCTGTTTTGGTGACCAATGGAGATATCTATCATACCATTGATTATCATCGTCTCTATCAAGATCACAAGCGAGAGGGGGCACCAGTGACCATGGCCATGCATGATTTCCCTCGTTTTAATACAGTGGCCGTTCGGGATGGGCGGATTTGCAGCTTTGATGACCAGACTGATCGGACAAAAGATGACTTGCTTGCCTTTACCGGTCTGCATGTCCTGGAACCTGAGGTGCTGGCAGGGATTCCCGTAGAAGAAGAATATTCAATTATTGATAGGTATCGACAGCTGTTACAACAGGGCCAGCCGATTGTTGCCGTGCGTGTGGATGACTGTTTCTGGACGGATATGGGGACGGTGGAAGATTATCTGGCGCTTCATGCTGGTCTGTTGACCGGGGGAATTCCGGTCTGGCCTGAGCTCGTATGGTCGGCAAAAAGTCCTTTTTGGGTTGCTGACAAGACAAAAAAGGGAGACGGGCTGGTGTTGCGGGACTGGGTCTGCGTGGGTGATGCCATTATTGGCAAGAATACGCATCTGCAACGGTCGGTGGTCTGGGATAGATCCACGATTGCCGAGGGCTGCAGGGTCGTGGACCGATTGGTGGTTCAGTAAGGCACAAACAAAGGGAAATTTCCCGCATCCCCTTTGTCTGTGCCTTTTATGGTCAGCCTTTTAAAAGGAGTATCCCATATTCAAGGCCAGGGCATGCTGGGTTGAATCAAGTCCCTCATATACCGTATGGTTGGGGATCACTCCGTAAATATACAGGTAGGTGTTAGAAAATTCCGCGCTCATGGTTCCATCCGTCTTCATTTTCTTGAAGTCATAGGATGCGGTCATAAACCAGTGTTCATTGAAGTCATACTTCCCTTTGATGTTGAACATCCAAGAATAACCATCGAGGTCGCCCTTGTTGACCTTTTCCCGAAGCAGGTGTTGGTCAACATCTTCAGCCTTCACCAGTGGTGAGTAGCTGATATTGCTTTCCATGGAGAACTGTTTGGCCAGGTTGACCTTGCCGCCTATCTGGATATAGGGGATATTGTATTCAAGTTTGTAGTTGATACCAGGGGCGCCGTCACCCAGGTAGTTGTAGCCTGTCTGGCCAGAGGGCGAGTATTGCTGGACGAGGTTAGCGGTATATTGCCAGTTCTGGTAGATGTAGCCAAGTCCGCCGTTCAAGGACCAGTTCTCCCCAAGCAAAAATTTGTATTTGGCATTGACGTCAAACTCATAGCCTTTAAATTCCGTGATATTGCTGTTGGAATAGACGTCGAGCTGGCTGGGGTTGCTTGCGGTCAACCAATCCTGGTCAATCATCTGGTTGTCAGGTGAGGAGATATCTTTTTTGACAGAGGCGGAAAGCATCCAGGTATCATGAAATTCTGCATTGCCTCTGGCTGTAACCATATAAATATCCAAAGGGAATTCCAGTTGGCTGAAAGGTGAATAGCCATTTTGGACTACCCCGTCAAACCAGTGGACAGGATACCCAATCTGATAGGTATTGTCACCTGACCATGATTCAACACCAAGCATGATCTCTGCTTTGGCCTGTCCTGTAGTCACGGTGACGGGCTCGGTTGTAGCCTTGTCGCTGGAAGCGGCAATAGCCGGCAAAGCAGTCATTGCTGTGATCCCTAAAGCCAGCCACGCAGTCTGTACTTTTCTGTTCATATTCCCTTCTCCTTCCTTTGATAAAATATTTCGATAACAAACAAAAAATACTCCTTGTTATTTTTATAGAAAATAAAAATGCAAGCAATGTCAAGAGATTATTTTTTTTGAGAGAGTGAGCGGCATGATTATTTCGGTTCAGAATCAAGCTTGTTGTGATCCCGTCCGGCAAAATAATTGAGCCAGGAAGAGGTTCCCTGCAGAGACCAGTCTTTGGGGGGCAGGGGGGGGCAGTTGGGAAGATCCCCAGTATGGTGGGGTGGATTGCTCTGGTAAACTTTTACCCAGAAGCAGAGTCTTTCCTGGGGATAGACTTCACAAAAACCATGCAGGGAGCCGCCGCAGGGACCGTTGATCATCCTCTTGGGGCATCCCGATTGTGGGCAGTGATAGCTGGATTCGGCCAGGGTACAGTCTCCACACATGCGACAGCGAAAAAGAAGGGTCTTGATCAGGTGTTCACAAAAGGTGTACAGGCTGCGGGCCTGCTTATTCTGATCAGCCTGGAGACAGATTGCTCGGGCCAGAGGGAAAATGAGGCCCTCTGGTCTGAAGGTGGAATCGTGGACTCGCTGGTTGATACGAAAAAGAACTGACGGTCTCTGGGGTAGGTCTTGTTGTTCTGATTTGGGAAAGAGGTACCATGTGGATGGGGTTGGAAAATTCACCTCTTGACGCAGTTCCTGCAGGTTGGCTGTCTTGGTAAAGTGTTCTGCCTGGTCGAGAAGAAAGGCGATCTTACTGAAATCCAGATTATTGCCGCCAAGATGAACCCCGGCATAGCCCATGTCCTTGAGTCCGGCTACCATTCTGGCCCCCCGCAGTAAACGTGCCTCTTCGCCTTTGTCTTGGCTTGTTGCCTCCTGGCGTATGCGGCGTACCAGGGATTCGGGAAAGAGGATGCCCGGGACCTTGCCCTGGCCCATGATCTCGGCAACCTTGATGCTGGGAATAAAGACACTGGCGAGGAGGGGCAGGGTAATGGTGTTCTGGCGACAGAAGAGAAGCAGCTCCTGGTACTTGCTCATGTCAAAACCAAGCTGGCTGATGACAAAATGGGCGCCGGCGCAGACTTTGGTGAGCAGTTTGGCATATTGGAAGACCTGTTCAGCCTTGGTGGTTTTAAAAGGCGAGACTACGCATCCGGCCAGAAAATCCATTGCGGGCAGGGGCATGACGCCTCCCGGGGCCATCTTTTCCAGGGAAAGTGTCTGGCGCAGTCGCTCAATGAGGGTCAGGAGCTGGGGAGAGTCCAGGTCAAAGACCGGCTTGGCCTGACCGTGGAAACCGTAACGGGGGTAGTCGCCACTGAGGACCAGCAGGTTGAGAAGGCCGTGTCGGTGGCATTCAAAGAGCTGGCTTTCAGCCATGTTCCGGTTCTTGTCCTTGAGGGAGAAGTGGATCAGGGGTTCAATGCCCAAGGACTGGATGTCAATCCCTAACGACGTGGGGGCAAGCGCGGGATGGCCTCCAGGATTGTCGGTGATCGATAAGGCCTTGATCCGGCCATCTTTTCTGGCCTCTTCAGCAAACGTGAGGATATCGTCCAGTCGTTTCCCGCCTGATCCACGGCCTGGCACCAGTTCAAAGGTGATGGTGAATTCTTCGGTCTTGAAGAGAGAGGCCCTGAAGATATCGGTTGCTTGTGAGGTGGGCATGGGAGGCTCATGAAGTGTTTTTGCTTTTCAAATTTATGCAGGGACTTCTTTCTCCATGCACATCTCTTTAGGAGCCGTTACGAAATAACCAATATATTTAAATCATTTCGTTACGGCTCTTTATGTCGTCTTGGGTCTTGACCGTTCAGCTGTTTATTTTCTTTACGACGGCGGCGACAGTAGGTACTATTGTACGCATGACTGAGAAAAATGAAAGTGAAAACGTATGGGCGCTTGTTGCCTTGCTCCATGGCACTGGTCTTATCTCCCGACAGGAGGCTGATGCGCCTCTGACTTCCCTTGTGGTTCAGCGTCTGGCAGGCGATGGTTCCAGCCGGCGATTCTGGCGGGTCGGACGGCGGGATGGCGGGCCGATTTGTCTGGCGGTGGCGCCTGCCGGCAGGACGGAACAGGATATGATGGAGGCCAGATCGGCCCGGATGATCGGCGTTCATCTTCGTGATCGTGGGGTTCGGGTTCCGGCGCAATATGGCTGGGATGCAGAAGCTGGGCTGCTGCTTTTTGAGGATCTGGGGGATATGAAACTCCATGATCTGGTGGAGCAAAGCCGGAACCCGATGGGTGAGATGGATCTGCATGCTGTCCGTCCCTGGTATGTTCAGGCCGTGCAGCAGCTGGCCAGGATGCAGATTCGTGGCGCTGTCGGGTTTAATCGTGATTGGTGCTGGGATACCCGGGAGTATGACCGTCCCTTGATGCTGAACCGGGAGTCCGGTTATTTCCTGCGGGCATTCTGGCAGGAACTGCTGGGGCAGGAACCGGTGCCGGGAATTGCCGAAGAGTTTGAGCTGATCGCGACGGCGGCCTCTCAGGCTCCAGCCACTTTTTTCCTGCACCGGGATTTTCAGTCAAGAAATATCATGGTTCAGAATGGTCAGCTTGGTTTTATCGATTTTCAGGGCGGCAGGATGGGGCCTCTGGGGTATGATCTGGCCTCGCTGCTCATTGACCCCTATACCGCCTTGCCATCCTCGTTACAGGAGGAGCTGCTCCAGGTGTATCTTGATGCGGTGATGGCCCTGCATCCTGTGGATACGCAGCAGTTCCGGCGGGAATACAGCTTTCTTGCCCTGCAACGGAATCTGCAGATCATCGGCGCTTTCTCGTTTCTGAGCAGGGTGCGGGGGAAGGTCTTTTTCGCCCATTTTATCGCGCCGGCCTTGACGTCTCTGGTCGAGCGGCTAAGGGATCAGGATCTGCGTGATCTGCGGGTACTGCCGCTGATGGCGACCCGGGGTCTGAAGCTTTTCTGCAGGTAGTGTAACAGAATCGAGAGTAACCACCTTTATTTTAAATCTTTTCTTGTCTCCCCATTAGTTCTTCCTCTTCTCCCGCAGTCTGTAAATCCTCAAAGGCGTGGCGCACCTTGTCCAGTTCTTGCCGGTAGCTCTCGGCATCCCCATATTCCAGGAATTTGCTGTAGCGGCTGTGAAAGCCGCTGGTTCGTCGCGCGTGTTTGATCGGGCACCAGTATTGTTCAGTCCTTCCTGCTATCTCATGGATATAGGCGATCAGTCCGTTAAAATATCCACAGTACATGCAGTTCAGCTTTTCAATGGCGTTGAGGTAACTCAGGGCATGTCGGTCGATAACAATGTAGCTGCTGCGTTTGACCTTGGGGATCTTGTAGATGGGAAAACAGACGGCTTGAAACAGGGAGACGAAGGCATCCAGGAACAGGGCTGGGATCAGGCAGGCCCAGATAAAGGGAACGGTCAGGATGTTCTGGAGCTCCGCCTCTTTCAGATAGCGGGAGATCCTGGTGGCAAAGAGTTTGTGCTGCTTCCTGATCTCTTGGTCAAAGCGTATCTTTTTACCTTGGATCTTGTAGGAGAATTCAGCCTGTTTTTTTTGGAGCTCCTGAGCAAGTTCCTGCTCCAGTTTTTTAATGGCTTCGATCAGGCTCTGCAGTTTGGTATCCATGGAAATCCTATGTAATTGAAGAAAGGAAGGCGCGTTCTTTTTAGGGTACCCTTTATTTGTTGGTGATGGTTGCCATCACCCGGCGGTTCTGCTGGCGGCCTTTTTCCGTGGCATTGGAGGCAACGGGGCGTGAAAACCCATAGCCAACAGTGGTGAGACGGGCCGGGTCGATGTGGAATTTCCGGACCATATATCTCTTGACGCTTTCTGCCCGTTGCCGTGACAGGGAGCGGTTGTGTCTCTCGGAGCCCATGTCGCAGGTATGACCTTCCAGGGTAATGGCTATCTGCGGATGAGTGGCCAGAAAACTGCCGATTTCGTCAAGGTTATCTTTCGCATCCGGGCGGATAGTGTCCTTGTCAAGATCAAATTTGACATTGAGCAGGAAGGATACCGGCGGAGGGGCGAGTTTTTCAAAGAAGACCTTTTCGACAAACTCATTCATTCCTATGGTGCTGGCCACCGCATTTTCGGTGGTGGCAAAGCCGCATTCCCCGGCCTTGGCAATTGCGGCCATGGTTTTCTGTCCCTCAACGTCATTGCCCATGAGAATGGTGTAGAGACAGATCCTGTCGCCGTAAGCGGCCTTGAGCCGGATTGCGGCCGTTTCTGGAGATGTCGTGTCGGCTGAGACCTGCAGGCCATCACTGACGACGATAACGGCAATCTTGCCGGTGCTGTTTTTCAAGGTCTCGACGCTCTTGGTCAAGGGGGTACTGATAGGGGTAAGGCCCTTTACGTGCACACTGTTTACTGCCTGGGCAAACGTGGCAGGGGTGTAGTCGGTCATGCCGTAGATGAGGGTGTCGTTTGCCAGGGTATCTTTGGTTGCGGCCGTGTCGCCAATAATGTGCAAACCAGCCTTGAGCTTCAGGTCGCTAACGGCTTGATTGATGCCCAGGATAATGTTTTTGGACTGGGAAAATTTCCGGCTGCCGTTATAGGTGTCCCACATCGAGGATGAACCATCAAAAATAACGAGGAAATTATTAACTTTTTGATGATATCCCTTGTTGAGTAATTCTTGATGATTGCTGTTGATGTAAAGACATTGATCTTTTTGGGCACAACCAAAGCTCAGTGTCATGAGCAAAAAGAGTAAAAACGTTTTCAGTTGATTCATTTTTTCGGTCCATGCTTGAAAGGCAGTGTGATCTTCCACCCCATAAAGAAGAGATTGTGACTATACGTTATTTCGTAAGCCATTGTAACTAAATAATATCGTCATCTGTATGCCAAGAATGGCATACAGATGACGGTTCAGCTTTTATTGTTTATATCAGGGAAGCCGCTGCGAAAGGTGAGTTGTGGCTTTTGACGTCCGGTCTTTTTCTTCAGCCAGATGGTCAAAGGCCTGATAGAGAGGAGCAGGAGCAATAAGGCCCCGCCCAGTTTTGCGCCATAGGGAACGAGTTCTGCCGCTTCCCCGATGACAGCCTGGGGAGAGATGCCCGCCATCTTGTAGATTTGATCAACGGCGAGGCCAAAGAGGATTGCGCAGCCGGAAAGAATAAACAGATACCGAAAAGTACCTTTCTTCCCCAGGATGCCAACCAATACGGCAAGGGAGGTGATATTGGTGGCAGGACCAACGAGCAGGAAGACCAGAGCCGCGCCCGGACTGACCCCTTTCAGGATCAGGGCGGCAGCCACGGGGGTAGAGGCTGTGGCACAGATGTAAAGCGGGATACCAACAGCCAGCATGATCAGCATGGAAGAAAACCCTCCATCCAGCCATTTGAGCATGAGCTCATCGGGAATCAGGACCATAATCAGGCCGGCAATGAACAGGCCGCCGAAGAACCAGATGGCAATATCTCCCCAGACATCGATCAGGGCATACTTCAAACCCATCATGATCTTTGTCCATAGGCCATGAGGGCTGACATGGACAGCAGGGATGCCGGTTTTATCTGCCAAGCATTTATCCTCAATGGGACAACAGGCATCAGTGGCAATGTGGGCACAAGGTTGCGGCCAGTCAATAATATTCTCGATAAATCCGGCGATAATGGCGGTGACAAAGGCGGCAACCGGCCTGATCACGGTCATGATCGGGTCGAGAAGGGCGTAGCTGATGGCAATCGAGTCCACACCGGACTCTGGAGTGGAGATGAGAAAGGCCGTGGTCGCCCCCTTGTTGGCCCCCTGTTTCTTTAGGGATACCGCAGCGGGGAGGACCCCACAGGAACAGAGAGGCAGCGGGACCCCCAGGAACGCCGCCTTGATAACCGAGCTGAACCGCCCGGAACCCAGATGCTTTACCACTGTCGCCGGATTCAAGACCATTTTAAGTAATCCGGAAATCAGGATACCGAACAGGATATAGACCGAAGAATCGAGCAGGAGTGACCACGATGCTGCGATGACGGCGTTTATGAGATGGAACATGGCTTTCCTTTTTCTGCAGATTTTAAAATTCATTGTCCAAAAAACTGAATTTAAGGCAGGATGACAGTGAGATCAAGAAAGCAGATGCATTTTGCGGCAGGATTGTTCATAATAGCTCACTTATTTGTTCTTTTCCCTATTCTCAAAGACTCCCCTATGATCCTAGATGAATCAAACGAACTCCAATAGTATCGGAACGCTTTATGTGGTTGCCACCCCCATCGGCAATCTTGAAGATATCACCCTGCGGGCCCTGCGCATCCTCAAAGAAGTTGATCTGATTGCAGCAGAAGATACCCGGCATACCAAACAGCTTCTGAACCACTTTGATATCCATACACCGCTCATTAGTTATTACCGGGAAAAAGAGGCTGAACGGTCGGAAGAGCTGGTGCAGAAACTGCTTGCCGGGGACACTGTCGCCCTGGTCAGTGACGCCGGCACCCCCGGAATATCCGACCCCGGGGCGGTGCTGGTTAAAAAAGCAAGGGAGGCCGGGATCACCATTGTCCCTTTGCCCGGCCCTTCCGCCCTGACTGCGGCCCTTTCTGCCGCCGGGATTACCGATGGCACTTTTCTGTTCCTGGGTTTTCCCCCTGCCAAAAAAGGGCAACGGCAAAAATTGCTCTCCACCTTTATCGAGGCCCCATGGGCCTTGGTTTTTTATGAATCTCCCCATCGGATTGACGCCCTTCTGGCCGATGTGCTGGCCATATTGGGAGATCGTCAGGCATTCTGGGCCAGGGAATTGAGCAAGCTCTATGAGGATCTGCAGGCAGGATCGATCAGCCAGTTGCTGGCCCTGGCCACGGGCAAGAAAAATCGGGGCGAATTTGTGCTGATTATCCAGCCAGGTTCCTGCCGGCAGGAGGCCACAGGTGAAAATGTGGAGGAAATCCTCCTCTGGTATAAGGAAAATACCGAACTTTCCTTAAAGGATGTGAGCCGTCGAATCGCCAAGGATCTTGGGCTCTCCCGTTCCGATATCTATCAAAAGGCCCTGGAGGTCTGGGCCGCGACCACAGAAGAATCATGAACAAACTTCGCACCTGCATCACCCCGGAGAAACAGTTTGTCTATGGCATTCATAAGCCATCCTATACGGTCTGCAACCTCAGGGCCGGCAAGAAGATTGAACGCTTAGGCGCCATTAAAGGCAGTGATGATGAACCGGCGCTCGACAACAGCGGCAATTTCCCGGACGGCACCCTGTCTATCGGCAAGGCCGACTGGATCTTTGAGATCCCTAACCCCTTTCCGTTCCGGGGTACGACCTTTATCGATCAGGAGTGGGCGGATGCCAGCGCTGCTGATTACCGCCGGATCTCCCTGCCGGCCAAAGAGCAGGCATCTCTGACCCAAACCCTGCAGGAGGCAGGGGTGTCATCCACCCTGTTTGGCAAACTTCCTGCGGCCGTGCTGCTGGCGCTTGCTACCTGCTCGACCGATCCCCGTGATCTCATCCAGCTGGCAGAACTCAGTTGTCAGATTGAAAAAGATGCCGCCGGTCTGCCTGTTGGTCTGCTCTATAAAAGAAAAAAAAATGGTCGGATTCGCCCTGTCATGCTTGACCATGCCCTGTTTGAGGCCGTGGCCAATAACCCCTGCCTGCCGGACAGTTATAAAAAAGTTATGGTGGTCAGGCCAGGCGCTCAAGGGGGCAGTGAGATTGTGGGGGAATGGCCGGGGAATGGTGATAGCTCTGATACCCACGTCTTTGAATATTTGCGCCGGAACTCCTATATTGCCGGCGGCCATTACGCGGCAAACATGGCCGATGATGCCATTCGTTATGCAATCAAGGATCTTTCTGCGGCTGATATTCAAGGGGTGCGCCATCTTTACTATCAGCGGACCTATATCCGGTTGGCGGAGTTTCTGGGTCTTGAGCTGCCCACGGCTCAACAGGGTTTAACCCCTGAACAACTGGAGGGCTTGCGGCAGAAGATCCAGTGTGCACTTAACAATCAGGATATCGCATCGCCTGCGACCCTGTGGGGCTGGAATTTCGGCTTCGATTACGCGCCCAGCGGCTATCGGCTCCATGCCTCGCATCAGCAGATCCATCAACAATATGCGATGATCCCGGAGACGGTTGCCGCCTATGCGGGTGATCTGGAGAATCCCTGCGGGGAATTGCCGGCCTTTGGCTGCGGCGATATGGTCGCCGAGGTGATGCTGCACTATCGGGAACAGTCTGGCGCTGATTTTTTTGATGATTATATCGATTGCATCAAAAATAACAGACGGATGGATGGCCGCACGGACCGGGAAAGCAGTCTGGTAGTGTGGCAGGATGAGCATGCCATGCTCTTTGTCCCCAAAGCCCAGACCTCCCAGTGGGAGCTGCAGTTGATGGCCCTGAATGATGAGGAAGGAAAGGCGGTGGGTAATATTGTGGAGGCGGGGCCTGCCATGCGGGCATCACTGGATAGAGGTATCCTGCTGGCGCAAAAGGCCCTGGCCGGTCTGGGCGTGCGGATGGTGACCTCCATCGAATACCCGAAACGAATAGCCAGTAAGGGCAGAAAGGGAGAGCCCGGTCAACATCTGATCTACGCCTTTCTGCCTCGTCTGCCGGAATCACCCGGCGCCTTCAGCGAGGCCCAGCTTCGGTTTATCAATGGCCACTATCCGGAAGATTTTGCTGCCGTGTGTCGGCAGCAACTTATCAATTTTGGATAAAATCCCGGTATGCAGACAATACGACTGGGGTGTGTCGACACCATAAAATTTGGATGCTCTGTTATCATAAAAAAAGGACTTTTGCTCGGTCTTTAATTAGGGGTTTAGGAAACAAAATTAATGAAAGAAACAAGTGAAAAGCCTCATACGAGCTACGGAGACCAAAACATAGTGGGTGAAGTTGCTCATCTAAAAGAAAAAAATACAAGGCCCATCCTGGTATAATAACCCAAGATGGGAGAATATTTTCATTTAAATATACTACATGGAGAGTCCTTTATCGTGCCTGTTATGGATGTCTGGCAATTCTGCTTTGTTATGTCATTGTTTTTGGGGACACAGAGCAATGTCCTAGTTTGTTTTCGTTTTTATTCCGGCAAATATTTGGTGGAATTTTACTGCAATTGTGTGTGCTTAGGCTATTAGATATGATATTTACCAAAGAAATCATCTTGTATCCTCATAAGATTGCGCATACATGGCGCTTTGGCCTTAGAAGAGATGTCGTTTTTACAAGTTCAAGATTTGGGGCACAGCAGACAATATCTTACAGTTCAAAAAGGTTTTATCCTTCCAGGTACAGCAATTTTTTTACGCCAATCCTTGGTGTGCTTTATGATGAATATCTGGTTGAGTCGGAAGATGTTCGTATAATGAATAAATACTTAGCCGAGATTTCGGGAAGAGATCTCAGTACTTTTGAATTAAGTGGGGGGAGCGTTTCATTAAGATCTTTTTTAAAAGAGGAAAACACACATGAATAGTGATAATAACGACAATTTTCAGAACATATTAATGGGTTTTACTCAGTCCTGCTGGCGCAAAAGGCCTTAGCTGGATTGGGGGCGCGGATGGTGACCTCCATCGAATACCCAAAACGAATCGGCAGAAAGGGCGAGCCCGGTCAACATCTGCTCTACGCCTTTCTGCTTCGTCTGCCAAAATCGCCTGGCGCCTTCAGCGAGGCCCAGCTTCGGTTTATCAATGGCCACTACCCGGAAGATTTTGCTGCCGTGTGCCGGCAGCAGTTTGTCAATGTCGGATAAAATCCTGATTAGTTGGCAACAATATGGAAATAGGTGGAGTGTCCCTGGTTTTCCTTTGACGATGAGGATCGGCAAACCTATCTGCGGTTTGCTGACCGGCTACGCGCGGACGCACGCAATGCAGATCTGGGCCTACTGTCTGATGGATAATCATGTTCACCTACTCGCCGTTCCAGAGACGGAAATCGCCTTGGCGCGAGGCATCGGCCTGACGAATCAGGTTTACACCCAGTATCTTAATCGCAAGTTGAGCCAGTCCGGTCGCATCTGGCAGTGGTTGTTCCCTGCCAAGCAATTGACCAGGGAGAACGGAACGGGAGAATTGCAGCGCTACCATCTGTATGCGCCCCATGTGCAGAAGGCTATCAAGCGGGCAGCAGAAGACGCGAGCGTCTGCAAGCGCGTCACCGCTCATACTTTTCGCCACAGTTTCGCCAGCCATCTCCTCCAGAAGAATTTTGATATCAGAACGATTCAGGAGTTGCTCGGGCACAGTGACGTGCGGACAACCATGATTTACACGCATACGGTAAAGAGCGTTACTCTGAAAGAGGTCAGAAGTCCGTTGGATTTTTAAAGAGTAAATGTTGTGTCGAGTGCCCGACAGGATCAAATTATGGTAACAGGAGCAATAGGCAGTACAAAAATAACAGGGGAAATATTCATTTCCTGCCCTTCAAAATAAAAAATCCTGTTCCGGTGAACCGGAACAGGATTTTTTCTCTACAAAACTTTCTTAAAACTTATAGAAAGTTTCTTTCTTTTTTCAAATTAGCAACCACAGGCCTTCTGCAATGGCGGAACGGTCTGTTTCTTGCGGCTCATCATACCAGGAATCCACATGCAACCATTCTCAATTTTGCCGCCAAAGGCCTTCTCAACCAAAGCAGGCTCATCGGAAAGAACGATCAGCTCGGTACCTTCTTTGACGACATCGGTAAGCATGAACAGAACAGAATGGCGACCATCTTTCTTTACATCTTCCAGGGCCTTCAATAGATCAGCACGGATAGCAGCAACCTGATCAAGGGCAGCAAGCTCCAACTGGCCAATACCCATTTTCTTGCCGTTCATGTCAAAGTCCTTGTAGTCACGGAAGACCAGGTCTTTCATGGCATACCCATCAATGGAAGACTTGGCGCGGAGCATATCCATGAACAGGGCGTCGGTATCATCAACACCGGCAACCTTCTTCAGGTCGGCCACAGCGGCCTTGTCATCAGGGGTACAGGTTGGGGACTTGAAATTAACGGTGTCGCTGAGGATAGCGGCAAGCATTCCGCCGGCAATATCCTTAGGAATGGCAACGCCTGCATCCTTGAACATCTTGTTCAGGACGGTACCGGTACAGCCCACAGGCTCGGCACGGAACAGGATTGGCTGATTGGTGGTGATGTCACCAATTTTATGATGATCAACAATGGCAACCACCTCGGCAGAGGTGATGTTGGCTGGAGCCTGTCCGATATCGCTGAAGTCAACCAGGGCAACTTTCTGACCGGCAGCATCCATCATGGTCTCAGGGGCGGCAAGACCAAAGCGTTTCAGAACCACTGTTGACTCTGGGTTGAGCTGATCAGCGGCGATCTGCATACAGGCCTTAGCAGTTTGACCCTGAGCATTGAGAAGCGCTGCAAAGGCAATGGCTGAAGTTACTGAATCGGTATCAGGGTTTGAGTGACCTACTACACAAATTGTCATCGGGGTATTCCTCCATACATAATGAATTATTTAAATCGGCCAAAACGGACGATCTCCAATACTGCTTATTTCCTTTCTCAGACTACTTATTATCTACATATACAAAATTCAGGATCTCTTTTTATCACAATAAACTTTGCCACATTAGTGCCTTCCCCATAGGGAGTCAAGTAGAAAAAAGAGATAAAAAAACTTGATAATCATGCCACCAAACCATTATTCTGTCAATAAAAGCTTCGTGACTTTACCCTGCCCCTCAAGTATATTTAGAAGCCGTTATCCAAAAATCATCGCCATTGACACTGCTCCATTGTTGACCATTTCATGACGATGGCCATGGACGTCCGCCAGAAGTACTTTTGGTGTAGAGATAAAGGACTGCCTCCAGTAGTATGATGATTTGGAAACGACGGCTTATAGGGCAAGATTCCTGATTTTTTGCAGATCATCTTCTCTCCTTCAAACCATAAGGGCCTATAATGAAATCAACATCCAAACGTTCATCATCTTTGTTTATTCCTCTCGTTGTCTTGACCTTGATGGCAACAGGCGCTTTCTGGTTTTTCTTTCACCACAGCGCCTCGCAACCGCCACCACAACCACCTGCCGTTGCCGAAGACTTGCAGGCAAATCCATCATCAGCCCCTCTTGCCGATGAGACACTGCTTCCAGGAACACCTGGCAACCCACAGGAACAGGCTGTCCCGACCCCTATTCCTGCCCTGCCAACCAAAGACGACCTGCCGCAAGCGGTCGACAAGATCAAGGCGTTTTACCAATACCTGGATCAGCAGCAATACATTCAGGCCCGTCACTTGGACGCCCCAAGCCATATCTATATGACCAGACTGATCCAGTTGCTGCTGGACGCCCCGCCTGTCGTCACGCGAGAAACAGATGAACTCTCGACCATTCTCAAGAACAGCACTCACCTCTTTCGCATCCTTGGCAAAGACAACATCCTGTTAAGTAAAGAAATCCTGAATCGAGAAAAAGAGAAGACAGAAGAGCTCATGGCAAACTATTTTCTCCTCACTGAGCACCCAGAGGCCTTTGACAAGGATCTATCCCTCAAAATTCCTGAAGGCGCCCTGTACCAATATGCCTGTTTCTTTCTTAACACCATGGGGGGCAAACTTTATCTATCAAGAAGGGATTCTCTCACCCGCATGGTTGTCAGCTATTATGCCATCCTGATCGTTCACCAGGCAAACGCTCAAGGAAAGAATGCACATGGCCTCCAGCTTCAACCAGCCCTCGACCTTTTGACAACCGAGATCGAAGAAGGTGGCAATCATCTGCATTATAAAGAGGCATACCTCGACACCCTGTATGATCTGAAAGAAAAATATCAATAATTTTTACAAGATATCCCCGTCACCTTCACAACAAGGAGTCAAATCATGGATACCTGGTATGTCGCGCTGAATGGCGTACAGCATGGCCCTTTCAGTCAGGATCAGATCCAACAAGGATTGGCTACCGGCGTTTACACCCGAGACACGCTGGTCTGGCGCCAGGGTTTTGCCAACTGGCTGCCCCTGGCCCAGGCGCCGGAACTGCAGCAGCCCACGTTCACCCGGCCACCCGTCAATCTTGGCGCCGCCAGACAGGCCGACGAGATCGATTACCAGATCCATGGCAATGAGATGCAATTTGTGGAGATTGAACTTGACCCCCAGGAAAGCGTCGTCGCCGAGGCCGGGGCCATGATGTATATGTCAGACGGCATCCAGATGGAGACCGTCTTTGGCGATGGCAGTTACGGCTCTGAGGTCGGCGGCTTTATGGACAAGATGCTGGGGGCCGGCAAGCGGCTTATTACCGGCGAGAGTCTGTTCACCACCGTTTTCACCTTTATGGGCCAGGGGAAAGGCAAAGTGGCCTTTGCCGCCCCGTATCCCGGAAAAATCATCCCGTTCGATCTGAAAAACTATAACGGCAAGCTCATCTGTCAAAAATCCGCCTTTCTCTGCGCCGCCAAAGGCGTGGCCCTGGGGGTCGCCTTCCAGAGGAAAATCGGCGTCGCCCTCTTTGGCGGCGAAGGCTTTATCATGCAGAAGCTGGAAGGCAATGGCCTTACCTTTGTCCATGCCGGCGGCACGATTATCGAAAAAGAACTGCAGGCAGGAGAAACCCTGCGGGTGGACACCGGCTGCCTGGTCGCCCTGACCCAGACCGTGCAGTATGATATCGAATTTGTCGGCGGCGTCAAATCAGCCCTCTTCGGCGGCGAAGGATTCTTCTTTGCCACCCTGCGGGGACCAGGACACGTCTGGCTGCAATCCCTGCCCTTCTCTCGCCTGGCTGGCCGTATCCATGAGGCAGCCCCCCAGAATAAAGGCGGTTATTCCACCCAGGACGAAGGATCGGTGCTGGGGGCGCTCGGCAATCTTCTGCAGAAATGACAGGAACCTTCAATTGTCGGGTTACGCTGCTGTTGCGGCTAACCCGACTTATTTATGGTCCTGCTTCCATTTCCAAGGAGGCACAGGATTATCATTTTTCCATAGCCCACGTCTGGCCATCCTGGCCTCTTTCTCCAACTGGCGCCATTTTCGGCAAATCGGTTCCTTACAATAATAAATATGCACCCACGCCAACCCCTCTCTGAGTAACTCCTCATTGAGTGAATCTCCACCGACATGAACCAAGGCTACCAGGCGGCCATATTTATCCCAGGCCTTTGACTGCAACTCAACCCGCTGTCCCTCAACCCGTTGCCGGGCAAATTCTTTCGCCTGATGAGAAAACTCCTGCTGCCATTCAGGGGCATCAATGCCAAAAAGACGGACACGCAGTTGTCTCCCCTGATACCTCACCTCAAGGGTGTCGCCATCAATCACCTTGACGACATGGGCAGAAAAGACCTCATTATAACCATTTGTATTTGCCAGACAGAGCTCATATCCCGACACAAGGAAGATGCAGGACACCAAGAAAAGAAGACCAAGAGGCCATGGTCGACACCACAGAATTTTACGCCACCCTCCCAAACAACGACCCACAGCCCCTGCCATCTTCTCCAGCTCGCTATAATCACACAGGAATGGCGGCACCTTCTTTTCCTTTCTGATTTGATATAAGCTTAGCTGAGTCTACTCGCTTCCTGGACAATGGCCAGCATGTCACGAACGGCCTGGTCAAGTCCTACGAAGGCGGCCCTGGCGATAATGGCATGTCCTATGGACAACTCTTCAATGGTGTCGAGGGCGGCGATACGGGCTGTAGTCTGGTAATTCAAGCCATGTCCGGCATAGACCCGCAGGCCTGTCTGGTAGGCCTCTTCGGCCATTGCGGCGATGATTTGGAATTCCTGATCGCGTGTCTTTTCACTGGTGGCGTCACAGTAGCGGCCTGTATGGATCTCGACAAAGGTGGCCCCAATCTCCTGGGCGGCCTTGATCTGCTTGGAATCAGGGTCGACAAAAAGAGAGACCGGAATCCCGGCCTTACGCATCTTGTCGATGGTCTTGGCCAGCATCTTTTTCTGGGCCGCTACATCAAGCCCACCTTCGGTAGTCAGTTCCTGCCTTTTTTCCGGGACCAGGGTCACCATGTCCGGCTTGAGGGCAAGGGCAATACCTATGATCTCCTTGTTGGCTCCCATTTCCAGATTAAGTTTAGTCTTGACCGTTTCCCTGAGCACCATGATGTCCCGATCCTGGATATGCCGCCGGTCTTCCCGAAGATGGACGACAATGCCTGCGGCCCCGGCCATTTCGCAGATGGCGGCGGCGGCAACCGGGTCAGGCTCAACGCCCCCCCTGGCCTGACGGATGGTGGCGATGTGATCGACATTAATGGCAAGATGGGTCATGGCGGTGCTCCTGGAGTGTTGTAATTTGCTGAGTAGTTCCTGTTCCTTGTCCTGCATGAGAATCGCATCTGCCTCTGATCGCTCATGGTCGTAACCAAGCAGATGGAGGAGGCCATGGGTGATGAGCCAGGTAAGCCGATCATGCAGGGATTGTTTAAATTCTTTGGCCTCTCGCAGGGCGGTGTCCACCGAGATGATGATATCGCCCAACTCCTTGACCGGCACCAGGGCAAGCGAGCTGTCTGCCCCGTCGGCAAAGGGGAAGGACAGGACATTCGTCGGTCCGCTCTTGTGCCGGTAGTGGTCGTTAAGCCAGCTTATCTCCTGATCATCGACCAGAAGGATGCTGAGACTATAGCCGGAAACCCGGCATTCTCGCAGGAGGGCTCCGGCGCGTCGTTGCAGGAGACGGCTGTTGATGCGGCAATCCGGGCAGTTGGTATGAAAAGAGAGATCAACGGGCATAGCGGCTGGGAGTATGGATTGTGGAGACGAGTTACGCAGATTTTTTTATGATCTTGCTGATTGTCGCATTT
The DNA here is from genome assembly GCA_903887485.1 of uncultured Desulfobulbaceae bacterium. Taxonomy (GTDB): domain Bacteria; phylum Desulfobacterota; class Desulfobulbia; order Desulfobulbales; family Desulfocapsaceae; genus UBA2270. The sequence continues at coordinate 23,858 of CAISPV010000115.1, forward strand.
GGCTCGCTGGCAATAACACCGCTCTCCTGCTTTTTTTCATAGGCGGTGATAATCTTCTGGACCAGGGGGTGACGGACCACATCGGCCTGGGTAAAGGGGCAGAAGGCGCTACCCTCCAGGGATTGAAGAAGCTGCCTGGCTTCAAGGAGTCCTGACTGTTTGGGAACCGGCAGATCCACCTGGGTGACGTCGCCGGTGATGACGGCCTGGGAGTCAAAACCGATGCGGGTCAGAAACATCTTCATCTGCTCGCGCGTGGTATTCTGGGCCTCATCAAGGATGATAAAGGCGTTACTGAGGGTACGGCCCCGCATGAAGGCCAGGGGGGCAATCTCGATAATGCCCTGCTCAATCAGGGCCGCGCTCTTTTCAGGTCCCAGCATGTCACTCAAGGCATCATACAAGGGCCGGAGATAGGGGTTGACCTTCTGGGCCAGATCGCCGGGCAGAAAGCCAAGTTTTTCCCCAGCCTCAACCGCAGGACGAGCGAGAATGATGGAGCGTACCTGACCATTGGTTAAGGCGGAAACCGCCATGGCCACCGCCAGATAGGTCTTACCGGTTCCAGCCGGGCCGATACCGAAGACGATGTCATTGGTACGGATGGCGTCGATATAGGTCTTCTGGTTGCCGGTTTTGGGTGAGATAATCCGGTTTTTGGTGGTGATATAGACCTTGTCCAGAAAGATCTTGTCAAGCCTGGCATGGGGATTTGCCTCCAGGACTCGCAGCCCAAAGGCAAAGTCAGAGGAGAAGACCTTCAATCCCTTGCGGATCAGACCATAAAACTGTTCCAGCAGTTCTGCGGCCAGATCCACTTCATGTCCGAGGCCGGTGATATGAACCCCATTGCCCCGGACATGGATTGTGACCCCGCAGCATTGTTCCACGGTTTGCAGATTTTTATTCAGATCGCCGAACAGGATAGCGGTCAGCGCATTATCCGAAAAATCAAGATCACGGCTCAGCGGCTGAAGGGCCGTGTTATTTTTTTGCCGGTTTGCCAAGGGCCGCATCTATTTTTTTCTGAAAGTCTTCGACAGTGCGTTCCCGCAGAGGATGGCCATTAACAAAGATTGATGGGGTGCCGTTTATCCCTGCTTTCTGGGCATCCATCATATCCTGGTCAACCTTTTGCCTGATCTTGGGCGAGGCCATATCGCTCTTGAACTGGTCCATCTTAAGGCCAAGTTTGACGGCAATATCGTCAATAGCCTTATCATTAAGGGCTATATTGAGAGCCGGTAAAGCAAAGAGGGCATCATGAAATTCCCAGAATTTACCCTGTTCGCCGGCAGCAAGCGCGGCTCGGGCCGCCGGATCGGCAAATTGATGCATCCCCAGCGGTAGATTTTTCAGGACGATTTTAACGGTATCTGGATTTTTTTCGAGCACCTGCTCGAGAAGCGGCGAAACCTTGCCGCAGTGAGGTCACTGAAAATCCGTAAAAACAGCGATGGTCACCGGGGCCGTAGCCAAACCCCGAAAGGGCGAGCCAGCAGTGTTAATGTCGGCAACAAAGTCAATGTTGAGATCAGAAAAGGCCTTGGTCTCCTGATTGATGAGGAAGAGTTTTTCCCCGCGTGGCGCGATATCAATAGCCGAAACTCCTTTATCCACCGGAATTGAGCCTGACAGCTCTCCCAGATTGTCATAGACCAGCACAGTATGCTGGTCGGTCAGGATGAATACATGCTTCCCATCCAGGGAATAAACGATATCCAGCGGTTTTGCCGGAAGATTCCAGGTCTTTTCCACATTCCAGTCTATCTTGGATGGAGTCTTTGTGTTTACCGCCGCAAAGGCCTGGCCGGTGCAAAGGGATGCAAGGAGCAGAGCGCAGCCCGTTACTTTCTGCTTGTATTTCATAAATTTCCTCCGAGGTTGCATGATGTCATAAAAGAGATCGAAGCGTTTCTATTGGTAGAGATACTAAGAAAAAAAATAATAGTCGCTGTTACTGGATTTGGCAAGAAATGAATCTGCAAGCTTTGTAAATGCCTGATCTGACCCTGCGGAACAAATTGAAAGAGCTATTTCCGAATAATGCACACTCATTTAGCCGCTTCCAAGTTGAATCTTTCTTGACTGCCCGAAAGATGTGAATTATTAGATAACACATTGAACTGAAGGTTGAAGGCGAAATTTGCATTTTGTCGTTTCAGCTTGTTGAAAATATTGCGAGGGTGGCGGAATTGGTAGACGCACTGGTCTTAGGAACCAGCGCCTTGTGCATGGGGGTTCGAGTCCCCCCTCTCGCACCATTTGTGTTAAAAAATTGAGCAAGAATAATTTGGATCCCCATTAGACTCGCCATGTTTTTTTAACGCCTTGGGAATAATCTCTATTGAAAGGATGTTAACGATGGATGTTGTTGTTGAAAAACTCACTGATCTTACAAGAAAACTTACCATCACCTTGCCAAAAAGTGATGTGCAGAAAGAACTGAAAAACGGCTACGACAAGGTACAGAAGGATGTGAAGTTAAAAGGATTCAGGCGTGGCAAGGTGCCTCGTTCCATTGTCCTGAAAAGTTTCAAGCCGCAAGTTGAGTCCGAGGTAGCGGAAAAACTGGTTCAGGATACTTATTTTACCGCCATTGAGCAGGGAAAAATTGATCCGGTCGTGCATCCTGAAATCAGTGAACCACGGTTTAATGATGATGGCACCTTCACCTATGTGGCCATGATCGATACCAAGCCTGAATTTGAGATCGAAGGCTACAAGGGACTTGAGATCGAGAAACCCGTGATCACGGTAAGCGATGATGAGGTTGCCGCAGAGGTGGAGTCCTTGCGGGTTGAAATGGCCCCCCTGCGTTCCGTAGGTGATCGGGAGGTGGCGAAAGGAGATATCGCCGTTGTCGATTTTCAAGGGTTTCATAATGATAAGCCCATGAAAGAAGTAAAAAACGATAATTTCTCCGTAGATGTTGGTTCCGGTCGTATCAGTCCTGAGTTTGAGGAAAAACTTGTTGGGATGCGGAACGGGGAAGAGGCCAGCCACGAAGTAGAATTTCCAGCCAAATATCCCAATCCAGTGCTTGCCAGCAAGAAAGTGACATTCAAGGTCAAGGTCAAAGAAGTGAAAGAACGTATTCTCCCTGAGCTTGACGATGAATTTGCCAAGGATGTGGGCAGTGAATATACGACTCTGGCGGAATTAAAAACCGCTATCCATGACCGCCTTCTTAAACAGAAAGAAGAAAAAGCGGATGGTGACCTGACTGATCGGATTATGCACAAACTTCTCGACCTGCATACCTTCCCTGTCCCTATCCGTCTGGTACGCTACGAAGTGGAAGAGATGATCAAGGCCACGGTCAAGTCTTTGGAAGAAAATGGCCTGGACCTGGAGTCTGCCGGCATCAACCGTGAAGAGTTGGCCGAGCGTCACCGGCCAATAGCAGAAAAACGGGTCCGTGGTGACTTCATCCTGAAAAAGATTGCAGAAGTTGAGGCAATCAAAGTTAATGATGAGGATATGGATCGCGGGTTTAAACGTATCGGCGACCAGTACAATATGCCGGTGGCGCAAGTAAAACAATATTTCGGCGGCAATCGTGACGACCTGCTTCCCTTTGTCAATGAACTGTTGAATGAAAAAATCCTCACATTCTTGCGGGCTGAGGCCAAGCTGATTGATACCCCTGTTTCTGTGGCGGTTTCTACAGAGAACGCAGAGGCTTGATGCAGTCAGTATCTTAAAAAAAGAGTGTGATCGTTAAATGATTCTTTTCGACTGCAGATGGCCGTTGCATGGCCGCTGCAGTCGAACTGTTTTAAGCCGTTATTAAATATAATCGGAACATTGAAAAGCCGTGACCGGCAGAAGGAGCTGTAACGAAATAGTCAGGATGAAAAGGTTATTTCGTAACGATTCCTAAGGAGAGTGTGACATGAATCTGGTCCCTATGGTTGTCGAACAAAGTCCCCGGGGTGAGCGGGCCTTTGATATTTATTCCCGCCTGCTCAGAGAGCGGATTATCTTTCTGGGAACATCGGTAGGCGATGAGGTCGCCAGTTCTATTGTCGCCCAGATTCTTTTTCTGGAGGCCGATGATCCCGATAAGGATATAACCTTCTATATCAACTCTCCTGGTGGATCGGTTACGGCCGGCATGGCTATTTATGATACCATGCAGTATGTGAAATGCGATATCGCCACCTTGTGTATGGGGCAAGCGGCCTCAATGGGCGCCTTGCTGCTTGCCGCCGGAACCAAAGGAAAACGCTACGCCCTGCCCAATTCCCGGATCATGATCCATCAGCCCATGGGCGGATTTCAGGGGCAGGCCACCGAGATTGATATCCATGCCCGGGAGATCCTGCGGATGCGTGATGATCTGAACCGGATTCTGGCCCATCATACCGGCCATCCAATCAAAAAGATCAAGACGGATACGGATCGCGATAATTTTATGAGCCCGGTCGAGGCCAAACGGTATGGCATCATAGATGAGGTGCTCTTGAAACGAAAAGTTTCGGACGAGGAAAAGGAAGATGGCCGATAAGAAAAAAAAAGAAATCCACTCAAATTGTTCATTTTGTGGAAAAAGCCAGGATGAAGTAGCCAAGTTGATTGCCGGTCCTGATGTCTATATCTGCGATGAATGTATCGCCCTGTGCAACGAGATTGTCCATGATGACGACCAGGATGTGACTGCCCAGGCAGATGGACAAAGGCCAGCCGCCCTGAAACCGATGCAGATCAACGACCACCTGAACGAGTATGTCATCGGCCAGGAATTTGCCAAAAAAGTCCTCTCGGTTGCTGTTCATAATCATTATAAACGCATAGAGGCCCCGATGGATGATGGTCAGGTGGAATTGCAAAAGTCCAATATCATCCTGATCGGACCAACGGGTAGCGGCAAGACCCTGGTGGCCCAGACCCTGGCTCGGGTACTGAATGTCCCTTTCTGTATGGCCGATGCCACCACCTTGACGGAAGCCGGTTATGTCGGTGATGATGTCGAAAATATCCTGGTTAATCTCCTGCAGGCGGCTGATTTTGATATTGAACGGGCGGAAAAGGGAATAATCTATATCGATGAGATAGACAAGATTGCCAGAAAATCAGACAGTCCCTCGCTGACCCGTGATGTGTCAGGCGAAGGGGTGCAGCAGGCCTTGCTGAAAATCATTGAAGGGACGGTGGCCTCCATTCCACCCAAAGGCGGCAGAAAGCATCCGCAACAGGAACTGGTCAAGATCGATACCACCAACATCCTTTTTATCTGTGGCGGCGCCTTTGTTGGTCTGGAAAATGTGGTGAAACGGCGCGGCGGCAAAAAATCCATCGGTTTCGGCGCCAAGGTGACCAGCGAAAGCAAGAAGAATATCGGCGAACTCCTGGCTGGCGTCCAACCCGAAGATCTGTTGAAGTTTGGCCTGATTCCTGAACTTGTCGGCCGACTGCCGGTCATTGCCACCATGGAAGAGCTGGTGGAGAAAGATCTGATCCGAATCCTCCGTGAGCCTAAAAATGCCCTGGTAAAACAGTATCAGCGCCTTTTTGAACTGGAGGGGATCAAACTCTCTTTTACGGAAGGGGCATTGACTGCCATTGCCCAAAAGGCCCTTAAACGCAAGTCCGGGGCCAGGGGATTGCGCTCGGTGCTCGAAGCTGCCATGCTTGATGTGATGTATGAGCTGCCTTCAAAAGAGAACGTCGAGGAATGTGTGATCAGTGAACAGGTCATAACCGACGGAGAATATCCGGTCATTCTTTATGGCAATAATGCGGATCAAAAATTGCAAAACAGCTGATTACTGAAGAGCGTTTTTTACCTTCCGGCTTGGCCGGTTCAGGATAAGATATGAAAGAAAAAGAGACCAAGTTGTATCCACTCATGCCTCTGCGTGATATTGTCATCTTCCCCCACATGGTTGCCCCTTTGGTGGTAGGAAGAACACGATCAATAGAGGCACTTGAAGATGCCATGGAGAAAAGAACCGAGATCTTCCTGGTAACCCAGAAGGATTCTAAAGTCGATGATCCAACTGAGAAAGAGATGAACTCAGTTGGAACCCTGGCGGTAGTCATGCAGCTTCTGCGTCTGCCGGATGGGACGATCAAGGCCTTGGTGGAAGGGAAACAGCGGGCCAAGATCGTCTCTTTTGTCGCCAGTGCGACCTTTTTGCAGGTGGAGGTGCAGGAGCTGCCGGAGACTGAAGACACTGGCGGTCAGATCCTTGCCTATGACCGGGAGTTACGCAAGATCTTCGATGAGTTCTGTGAAGCGACCAAGAAGCTCCCCAAAGAGGTGGTAAAATCCGTCAATAATATCGAGAAGTCCAGTAAACTTGTCGATGTGATCTGTGCCCATCTGCCGCTGAAGACCGAAGAGAAACAAGAGGTCTTGGAATGTGATTCGCTGGTGCTGCGGATGGAAAAAGTCATGGAGTTTATCCACCGAGAGATTGAGGTCTCCGAACTGGAAAGGGATATCAATGAAAAGGTAAAAAAACGCATGGGCAAGATCCAGCGTAATTATTATCTTGGCGAGAAGGCCCGGGTGATTCAGCGGGAGATGGGGCAGAACGAAGACGGCCTCGACGAGATCGCCGAACTTGAGGAGACCGTCAAAAAGAAAGATTTACCGGTTGTTGCCCGGGACAAGGCGGTAAAGGAGCTGAAAAAGCTCAGAAGCATGCCTCCGATGTCGGCTGAGTCCACCGTAGTCAGAAACTATATTGACTGTATCGTCAGTCTGCCCTGGAAAAAGAAAACCAAGATCGCCATTGATATCAATAAGGCCGAGGTGATCCTCAACGAAGATCATTATGGCCTGGAAAAGCCAAAAGAAAGAATCCTGGAGTATCTTGCAGTTCAGGCCCAGGTAAAAAAAATCAAGGGGCCGATTCTCTGTCTGGTTGGGCCTCCGGGCGTTGGCAAGACATCTATCTGTAAATCCATTGCCAGGGCTATGGGCCGCAAGTTTGTCCGGCTCTCTCTGGGCGGGGTACGTGATGAGGCCGAGATTCGAGGGCACAGGCGCACCTATATCGGCGCCATGCCGGGAAAGATCATCCAGTCGATGCAGAAGGCCGATGTGGCCAATCCCGTGTTCTGTCTTGATGAAGTGGACAAGATGAGCACCGATTTCCGGGGCGATCCCTCTTCCGCGCTTCTGGAGGTCCTGGATCCCGAGCAGAACAATACCTTTAACGACCATTATCTGGATCTGGATTATGATCTTTCCGAGGTCTTTTTCATCACCACGGCCAACAATCTGCATGGCATTCCTTTGCCTCTGCAGGACAGGATGGAGATTATCCGCCTGAACGGCTATACGGAGGGGGAAAAGCAGAAGATCGCCGAAGGGTATCTAATCCCTAAACAGCTGGAAGCCAATGGCTTTAAACCCGGTGATATCCAGATTACCGATGGCGGAATCCTGGAGTTGATCCGGCGTTATACCAGGGAAGCCGGAGTCAGGAGCCTGGAGCGGAATCTGGCCTCTCTCTGTCGGAAGATTGCCCGGGATCGGTTGAAGAAAAAACTGAAGGACAAACATTACCGGATTACCGCCCAGTCTGTCCTGAAATATCTGGGAACCCCGATATATCGATTTGGCCTGGCGGAAGAACGTGACGAGATCGGACTTACCACCGGACTTGCCTGGACTGAGGTGGGTGGGGAGTTATTGCAGATTGAGGCGACCCTGATGCCGGGAACCGGCAAGCTGACCATTACCGGCAAGCTCGGTGATGTGATGCAGGAGTCTGCCCAAGCGGCCTTGAGTTATGTGCGTTCCCGAGCCCTACGCCTGGGACTGGAGTCAGATTTTTATCAAAAGCTCGACATTCATATCCATGTCCCGGAAGGGGCTATCCCCAAAGATGGGCCATCGGCTGGAATCACTATTGCCACCACCCTGGTATCGGCGTTGATCAAGGCCCCGGTGCGCCACGAGATTGCCATGACCGGTGAAATCACCCTCAGGGGGCGGATTCTGCCCATTGGGGGCTTAACGGAAAAATTGCTGGCCGCCAAACGGGGCAATATCACCCATGTCCTGATCCCCAAGGATAATGAGCGGAATCTGGAAGATGTACCAGCCAATATCAGGAAGAGCCTGGTGATTGAGTGTATGGAGCATGTGGATGATGTCCTTGAGCGGGCCATTGTCCTCAAAGAGGGAGAGACACTTTTCAAAGACCTGCCGGTTCCTGTTGTCTATGGTGAGGTAACATTGCCTGCAGATAATAGCCGTCATTGATTCTTTTTTCTTGACGACAGCCGGGGTTCTTGTTAAAAAGATTTCCACGATTGATTGCGGGGGCGGTTAGCTCAGCTGGGAGAGCATCGGCCTTACAAGCCGAGGGTCACAGGTTCGATCCCTGTACCGCCCACCATTCAATTTTTAATTTTTTCAGTGTTATGGAGTGGTAGTTCAGTTGGTTAGAATGCCGGCCTGTCACGCCGGAGGTCGCGGGTTCGAGCCCCGTCCGCTCCGCCAATTCAATGTCCAAGCAAGTCCGAATATGCACCAAAACCCGCTTCCTTACAAGGTTTGCGGGTTTTTTTATGTCCAGCGCTGTTCGATCAAATCCATTGAGAATCAACTCTTATCAGGGTAGGATTACGGGTAAAAGGGCTCTTCGACGTTTGGTGTGGATTTGCGAAAAACCATATATGGCACTGGTTTTCGGCCTGTCCGAATATAAAACACGAAGAGCCGTATCATTGTTGCCCGTGCCTTAGTGTTTACTTGCAAATGTTTGAGATAGTAATTCTCAATTGAGATCCTTTGACTTCTCGTTTACGCCACACAAAAGGCTTGGCGTTCTTTTGATAAACTTCAACAAAGGCTTTGATGGCAGCACATAGCTCATCAACGCTTTGAAAGCTGGCATTCTTCAAGGCTTTTCGGGAAAGGATGCCGAACCATATCTCCACCTGGTTAAACCAACTTGCAGAAGTTGGTGTGAAATGAAATCTGACGTTTGGATGCTGGGATAAACATTCGTCGTTGCGCTTGTGAATGCAGTAATTATCGAGAATTACATGGATCTCTTTCTCGTTGCTGCCTGGTAGCTCCAAGAGCACCTGATCCATAAAGGCCAAAAACTCCACCCGCCTTTTAAGCTCGGTGGTCTGTGTATGAATGGCACCCGTGGCCATGTTGAGCGCCGCAAAAAGGTTCAAGGTGCCATGGCGCTTATAGGTGCTCTTGAGTCCACGGACGACTTTGCCGCTACTGCAGGCATAACCAGTTGTTCGTTCTAATGCCTGAATGCTTGGTTTTTCGTCCACCGAGATCACCAAAGCTTTTTCAGGCGGAGCCAGGTAGAGCCCAACAATATCAGCAGCTTTTTGGGCAAACTCTGGATCAGTGCTGACGCACCAGCTTCGTTGTCGGGCTAGACAAATGTTCTGTTTGCGAAGTACGCGCCGAACCGCATCGTCCGATGCACCAAGGCACTTGGCAACCACCGGGCCGTCCCAGCATGACTGGCCGGGAGGAGGTGGCTACTCCAAGGTTTTTAAGACGCGTGCACGAAACTCTTCATCATATTTTGGGGCTTACCGGATCGTGGCCGGTCGTATAACCCAGCAATTCCTTCAGCTGAAAAGCGGTTGCGCCAATCGATAATTGTGTTCAGACGCACTTTAAGGTCACTGGCAACCTTAGTGACAGATTCTCCGTCTAAAAGTTTGCAAATCATTCGTGACCGTTCCACTAAACGGGCCTCCATGCTTCTACTGACTGCCCATTCCTTAAGGGTTTGGCGATCTTTGTCGTTGCATGGTGGAGGCAAGGCTTTTCTTGGCATAGGCGACTCCTTTCATGTAGAGAATGAAAGGAGCCTGCAATTTATCGTTTAGTTTTGCAAGCAAACACTAGAAGCTCTACAAGCGAACATCGCTGATCATTACGACCAACCTGACCTTTGGGGAATGGCCGCAGGTGTTCGGCGACGGCAAAATGACCACTGCCCTTCTGGACAGGGTTACACATCACTGCGAAATAATCGAAACAGGCAACGAAAGCTGGAGAATTAGATCAAGAATCAATAACTGAAAAACACTGCCTGAGGGGGATCAATTTTGGACGCGATGGTGGGTCAATTTTCAATGCCGATTGACAGTGCCGACCGCCGGGAAGCACGTGCTTCTAACCTGCCGGGCAACTAATCATCTCTCTTTTTTCTGATAGTCAAAGTGCTTGACGTGGCAGGGGAGGCATTTCGGGTTGAGCGCATGGTCTTGTTTCTGCAAGGTTTGATGGGCCCTGGCATGGCGCGTTGTCTGCCGGAATTTGGTTTGTACTGGATGGCAACTCTTACAGCCATCGTGACCAAGGAAGGGGGACGTTTAGCCTTTACTGGTCTTATTTCTGGTGCAGGGCATTGATCTGTTGCTTGGTCTCGGTGACTATAGCCTTGATCTCAGGGGCTTCGGCCATGGATTGCTGCAGGGCCAGGAAGGTATTGTTGAAGCTGCAGGATGCTGTCTGTCCGCCTGCAGAGTCAGGGACCAAGGGTTGTTCCATGGTCTTGATCTGCTGTTCCACTGTCTTTTTGTCTTTTTCAATCAGGGCAATTTTATCGATGTACTCCGGTTGCTGAAGATCTGTTCGCTGGCGCATCCGCTGAATCTGCCAGTCAAGGGCGCCCCGTCTGTTGCGCAGGTCGGTCAGCTCTTCTTCCTTTGCCTTTCCCCATCTGCCGCTTTTATGCCAGTCAATAGTCAGGATCCCTTGATATTTCCCCTGGCGATCGGTCTGGGTGATCAGGGTGTTGTTGACTTGCTGCGGGTTCATGTTGCCACTGCCCAGGTCAGCCGCCAGAACGAGGTGGAGGGCCGGGAATTGCCGGGCTATCTCCTGGTTCTCGGCAGGAGTCAGGCTGGAGAGCAGGATCAGGATGTCACATTGGCGGGCGGTTTTTTTAATCAGGGCGGGCAACACTGTCCGCCAGTCGGCACGAGTGACACCTGCGGCCAGGGAGGAAACAGCGCCGGTCAGACCAATGATCCCAGCCTTTATCTTCCCGATTTTTTTGATTCGTACCGGCTGAAACAGTGGGCGGCCATGCTGGTCAAGGAGATTGGCGGACAGCCAGGGGAATCCCTGTTGCTGACTGGTTTTCAGCAAGGCAAGGCCTGCAGCCAGATCAAGGGGGCCGACCGCCACCGCATCCACCTGCATGGCAGTATAGGCCTTGATGATTCCCTGGGCGGTCAGTTGTTCCTGCGATGGCACGGCTGAAATTTGCGGTTGTTTGAAGAGCAGATTGCCGGAGTCAACAAAGAGATGTGGCCGGTGTTGTTCTGTCGCAATATTTTTGATCTGGAATGCTTTTTTGGACAGCCCGCCCAATTGATTGGAGTGTCAGCCGCAGGGTTCAGTCTCTCCCTGGATATTGTTGGAGTAAAAGATGAGAAAGGATTCCGGGGGAGCGGCGTGGAGTCGTGTCGATACCATGGATGCCAGAAGGGTTATGAGCAGCATGACGGGAAAGATGCCCTTGCTGACGAGCCTGCTGGTAAGGGAGTGGAAATTATTTTTTGTTTCCATCGTGTTGCTGTTTCCGCTGTTGAAGGATCTGGCGCCATTTGTCGAGCCGGTCTTTGATCACCGCCTCATAGCCTCTGGTGGTGGGCGTATAAAAATGAGTGCCGGTAAGCTCCGGCGGCAGATGGTTCTGCTCCACCAGGGCCTGATTTTGATCGTGGGCATACTGATATCCCTTGCCATAGCCCAGCTTCTTCATGAGGCTGGTTGCGGCATTGCGCAGGTGCATCGGCACCGGCAGGGAGCCGGTCCGGCCTATATGGTGGCGAAGGTCTGATTCTGCGGTGTACAGGGCATTGCTTTTGGGGGCGGTGGCGAGATAGACTACGGCCTGGGCCAGGGCCAGCGTCCCTTCCGGGAGGCCAAGGGTCTGGAAAGCCTGTTGACAGCTGATGGTCTGGCTGAGGGCCTGCGGGTCGGCAACACCAATATCCTCTGAGGCAAAGCGAATCAGGCGGCGAAGGATATAGAGCGGTTCTTCGCCCGCCTCCAGCATCCGGTACAGCCAGTAGAGGGCGCCGTCCGGGTCGGAGTCGCGCAGGCTTTTGTGCAGGGCCGAAATCAGGTTGTAATGTTCCTCGCCATCCTTGTCGTAGCGCAGGGATTTATGCTGTCCCGCCTCTTCGATATCGGTGGTGGTGATGGTCGGGGGCTCTGTATCCGGCGCAGTTTGAAAACGGTGCAGGGCCAGGGTCGCTGCGATCTCCAGGATATTGAGACCCGTTCTGGCGTCACCGTCGGCCAGGCTGATCAACTGGGCCAGTGCTTCATCGGTAAAACGGAGCTGAAAGTGCCCCAGACCATTGTCAGGATCGGCCAGGGCGCGGAGGAAGATGGTCTGCAGATGTTCCCGCGCCAGGGCGTGGAGGACAAGGACCCGGCAACGGGAGAGCAGGGGGGCGGTGACGTGAAAAGAAGGATTTTCGGTGGTGGCGCCGATAAGGGTAAAAAGGCCGGATTCCACATGGGGAAGAAAGGCATCCTGCTGACTTTTGTTGAATCGGTGGATCTCGTCGATGAAAAAAACGGTGGCCCTGTTTTCGGTCGCGCGGAGGCGCTCGGCCTGTTCGACAATCTGCCGGACTTCTTTCACCCCTGAGAGAACGGCTGAGAAAAAGACAAAAGAGGCAGCAGTGGATTCCGCCAATATCTTGGCAAGCGTGGTCTTGCCCGTGCCGGGCGGTCCCCAGAGGATCAGGGACGGCAGGGCGCCGGAGCTGATTACGGTACTCAGCATCTTTCCTGGCCCGAGAAGGGTCTCCTGGCCGGCAAAATCTTCCAGGGTATGAGGACGCATCCGTTCAGCCAGGGGGGATGAGCTATGAAGCGGGGATTTGTCTCTGGTTATTTTGGTTGAAGTCATCCCTGCTCCTGCTGATTATTCCGGCTGCTCTCTCTGATCAGGGACAGGGCGTGATGTAGGGCCACAAGGTCTTTGCAGTCATAGATCATCTTCCGGTAGCGGGCGCTCTCGGGCAGCCCTTTGAAATAACGGCCCATATGATTTTTGATGCAGCCCGGCATGTGTCCTGGCGGCAGCGATTCCTCAATCAGCTCCAGATGGCGGAAGACACCATCGAGCAGAGGGGACAGCTCCGTTGGTTTGCCGTCAGGAGAAAAGACCCAGGGGTTGCCAAGGGCCGCCCGGCCAATCATGATCCCGTCGCAGCCGGTCAGGCGCATCATCGCACACCCCTGAGCATGGGAGTGGATGTCGCCATTGCCGATGACCGGCAGCGCAACCGCCTGTTTCACCTGGGCGATGATATCCCAGTCGGCTATGCCGGTGAACCCCTGGGCCCAGGTACGGCCATGGATCGTGATGGCTGCAGCCCCGGCTTCTTCAGCCATCCGGGCAAAATCAACGGCCGAGATATGCTGGCTATCCACCCCAATTCTGGTCTTGACTGTGACCGGAACCGTGCTGTTTTTGATGACGCTGGTAATGATTGCCTTGGCCAGTTGCGGATCCTGCATCAAGGCGGCGCCTGCCCCCCGCTTGGTCACTTTTTTGACCGGACAGCCCATGTTGATATCAATAAGATCAGGGTGAAAGGTGCTGAGCAGGGCCGCGGCCTGACCCATGATAGCCGGATCAGCCCCAAAAAGCTGGAAGGAGACGGGACGTTCTGCAGGGTTTGAGGCCAGCATAGCCAGGGTATTGGCCTGTTTGTAGACCAGGCCGTGACAGCTGATCATCTCGGAGACCACCAGGCCGGCCCCGAACTCGCGGCACAACCGGCGAAAGGGGAGATCGGTATATCCGGCTAGAGGGGCAAGCAGAAAGGGGGAAACGAGTGTCAGGTTGGCGATCTGGAGCATATTTTTCTTGCTGATATTTTTTTGCAAACAGGGTATTTTACAGTTTTTCCGTCTTTTTCAGGCCAAGGTTGTTATTGGAACGACGATTTGGCCGATCAACTTAAGAGAACCTACTTCTTTATCCGTTTCTTATTACCATAATTGGAGAACCATATGCCACTGCAATTAAATATGCAATCAAGTGAATTGTCCGCTCAGCAGTTGCAGGGATTGCGCGAGATGCGCGTTCGTTGCGCCAAGAACATTCTGCTTTCCACCAGCCTTGCCGCCTCCGGGCATCCCGGCGGTTCTCTCTCTTCCCTCGATATGTTGCTGGTCACCTACGGCTGCATCAAGCATGATCCCAAAGATCCGGATATGGAGGAAAGGGATCGGGTGGTGGTCAGCATGGGCCATATTTCTCCCGGTGTCTATTCCACCCTGGCAGAATATGGATATTTTAGTTCTGATGATTTCTTGGCTGGTTTCCGCCGCACCGGTTCCGGGTTTCCCGGCCATGTGGAGCGCATCGTCCCCGGCGTTGAGTGGGATACCGGCAATCTCGGCCAGGGGCTGTCCACGGCCGTTGGCATCGCCCATGCCTTCAAGATCCAGGGCCGCCCGAACAAGGTGATTGTTTTTATGGGGGACGGTGAACAGCAGAAGGGCCAGATCTGTGAGGCGATTCGTTTTGCCAATAAATATAAACTTGATAATCTGATCGTCGTTATTGACCGCAATCATCTGCAGATCTGCGGCGCCACCAACGATATCATGCCCCAGTCGGTCAGGGCCATGTATGCCACCAATAACTGGGATGTCAAATATCTGGAAGACGGTCATGACTGCAACAGTTATTTCCGGGCCTTGGCCGACGCCTACACTAAACCCTGCGGCAGGCCGTCGGTGATCGTCGCCCGGACCACCATGGGCAAGGGAATCTCCTTTATGGAAAACCTGGCCAAGTATCATGGCTCGCCCCTGAACCGCACCATGTTGGCTGATGCCCTGAAGGAGTTGGGCGTTGACAATGATGTGGAGAAGTGGGAGGCCTTGCGGGCTCTGCCGGTGGCCACTCATACCATTCGCAAGTATGTTTCCAATGCGCCAGCGATTGCCACAGGAACCCCTGTTTTGTATGGTGCTGACGCCAAGACCGACAATCGTTCCGCCTATGGCAATGCCCTGCAGGGGCTGGCCGAGGCTAATAATGTGGGAGGGGCGATCAAGATCAGCGGCATCTCCTGCGATCTGGAGGGATCGGTGAAGATGGGCGGGTTTCGCAAGCATTCACCCGGCGCCTATATCGAGGCGGGTATCCAGGAGCATCATGCCGCCAGCATGGCCGGCGGCATGAGTTCTGTGGGGATGGTGCCTTTCTTCAGCACCTTTGGGGTTTTTGCTCTCTCCGAGGTCTATAACCAGACCCGGATCAATGACTTTAATCACACCAATGTCAAGGTGGTCGCCACCCATGTGGGGCTGGATGTGGGCGAGGATGGCCCGACCCATCAGTGTATTGACTATCTGGGGCTGACCCGCAACTTCTTCCGCTTTTCGGTATTCATGCCGGCTGATCCCAATCAGACTGACCGGATTATCCGCTTTGCTGCCACCCATGCCGGCAATGTCTTTGTCGGTATGGGGCGATCGATCACCCCGGTGATCCTTAAGGAAGATGGAACCCCCTTCTATGATGCCGACTACACCTTCCAGGCCGGCAAGGCCGACTGGCTGCGCCGCGGCTCTGAGGCCACCCTTATCACCTATGGGGCGCTCACCCCAACGGTGATGGAGGCCTGGGCCCTGCTTGCCGGTGAGGGGAAATCTGTAGGGGTGCTGAATATGGCCTCCCTGGTGCCCATGGACAAGGATGCCGTGCTTGAGGCTGCGGCCAAGGGGCCAGTGGTAACTGTAGAAGATCATCATGTGGATACCGGACTGGGGGCCATGGTTGCTCTGGTTCTTGCCGAGTCCGGCAAGGCGGTTCCTTTCAAAAGATGCGGGGTGCAGTTCTATGGCGGATCAGGGCAGCCTGCGGAGTTGTATGCCAGACAAGGCCTGGATGCCGGTTCCATAGCTGCGGCGGTGAAAGGATTGCTGTAAGCTGACGACGCTGAAACGAAGAAAGCAAAAAGGCCGTCCCTGGTTTCAGGGACGGCCTTTTTGCTTTCAAAGAGAGAGAAAAGAGATCGAAATAATCAACCGTTAGGTGTTAGGTGTTGAGAGTCTATCAAGTGCCTTCATGTAAATCTTCTCAGAAAGATTATCGATAATGGTTGCCAAGGCCCGATCTTCATTGTCGGTGGTTGCTGTTGCGCTTTGTGTGGTTCGTGAATCTTCAGACCATCTTTCGCTTGGAACCTCCAGAAGTACTTCACCTGTTTTGATGTCTTTGAGAATATAGCGGACAGTGAGAATGACCTTGACTGTGGTGGCATTATTGCCAAGACCATATGAGAGGCTTGGCAGTTGAATAGAAAGCACTTCGCCTGCCAGGATAAGATCGGCTCCGGCCTTTGCATTTGTTACCTTGATTGAGTTGGACTTTTGAAACCAGCGGGTGAGGGATTGATAGATCTTGGTGTCCAGTTGCAGGGCATTGGTCTTGTTTTTCCAGTGGGTTACATAGACAGATTTTTCCGGCCCGGTATAGATGTAGGGATTATGATATCCGCAGGCAGTAAGAATCAGGGCTGTCAGGAGAAAGAGTGAGCTGAGGCGCAGTGATGTTTTCAACAGATTACTCCAATATTTAAGTTTAGGTGCCGTTATGAAATAAGCGGTGCTGTTTTGCTTATTTTATTACGGCACCTTATGCCGCTTCAAAGAAACAGCCAATCTCTGCCAGCTGTTTCTTTGAGCGGCGCCTGGCAGATAACATACAAGAAGACGTTACGAAATAACCATTGCCGTTGCCACTGCTACATTTCTGACCATTTCCTTACAACGATCAATGAAAAGTTTAATTAAAATATCCTTAAAGAACAATATTAACAAGCTTCTTCTGCACGATAATAATTTTTTTGACAGGCTGGGCAAGAATAATTTTCTGCACATTCCGGTCGTTCAGCGCCATTTCCTTGATTGCCTCATCGTCCATGTCTGCTGGAACCTGGAGACGGGAACGCACTTTCCCGTTGACCTGAACAACGACTGTCAGTTCCTCTTCTTTGGCGGCCTCAATGTCGAAAGTCGGCCATTGCTCCTGGTCAAGGGGATGGGTATTGCCGATCTGCTGCCAGAGTTCGGCGCAGAAATGCGGAACCATGGGGGAGAGCAGGAGGAGAATCGCCCGAACCGCTTCATGGACTACGGCAGGGGTCAGTTTATTCTGGGGCCTGTCGCCTTCCATCGGCGCCAGGGTGGTCAGGGTATTGAACAACTCCATGATTCCACTGATGGCAGTGTTGAAGTGGAAGTTGTTCTCGATGTTCAAGCTCACCCTCTGGATCGTCTGGTGGGTCTTGCGATGGAGGGCCTGGTCCGCCTCACTGCGGATCTCGATTGTCCCGTCTGTCTGGGTCAGCAGTTCCTTGTTGCCCATAACATAGCGATAGATCCGGTTGAGAAAACGAAAGGCCCCTTCCACGCCCTTGGCATTCCATTCGAGGTCTTTTTCCGGAGGGGCGGCAAAAAGGCTGAACAGGCGCACCGTATCCGCCCCGTATTCGTTGATCAGGTCATTGGGGTCAACCACGTTGCCCTTGGATTTTGACATCTTGGCGCCATCCTTGATCACCATCCCCTGGGTCAGGAGATTGGTGAAGGGTTCGTCGATGTCAAGGTAGCCCAGATCCCGGAGGACTTTGGTGAAAAAACGGGAGTAGAGCAGGTGGAGGATGGCATGTTCCACGCCGCCGATATACTGATCCACCGGCAACCAGTGCGCGGCCTTGGCGCGGTCTATGGGTGCATCGGTATTACGGGGACTGGTATAACGGGCAAAATACCAGGAGGATTCGACAAAAGTGTCCATGGTATCGGTCTCGCGCCGGGCCTCGCCACCGCAGGCTGGACAGGTGGTCTGGATGAAGGAGTCGCGCTGGTGCAGGGGGGAACAGGTATGCTGTCCTGAGTCGGTGTCTTCCGGCAGGATCAGCGGCAGTTGTTCTACCGGCACGGGCTGGACTCCGCATTTTGGGCAATGAATCATGGGGATCGGAGCCCCCCAGTAACGTTGCCGGGAGATCCCCCAGTCGCGCAGCCGATAGGTGGTATGGGCCGCGCCAAAACCCTGGGCGGTGGCGTGATCGATAATTGCCTGTTTGGCCTCAAGCGATGGCATGCCGCTGAATGTCCCTGAGTCGGCAAGCAGGCCTGGGTCAATAGCTGCCGCCTCCATCCCGCTTGCCGTGATCGTCGTGCCTTCCGGGATGACCACCGGCTTGATGGCCAGATTGTATTTCCGGGCAAATTCAAAGTCGCGCTGGTCATGGGCCGGCACAGCCATGACGGCCCCGGTGCCATAGCCCATGAGGACAAAATTGGCCACATAGACCGGGACCTTGTCGCCGTTAAAGGGATTGAGGCAGTAACGTCCGGTAAAGATACCCTTTTTTTCCTGTTCATCATCGGGTTTTTGTTGCTGCTTTTCGACGAGCGTGGCGGCAATAAAGTCCCGTACCTCCTGTTCCCGCTCCGCCCCCTTGATGAGCGTCTCGATCAGGGGATGTTCAGGGGCAACGGACATGAAGGTCACGCCAAAGATGGTGTCGGGGCGGGTGGTGAAAATGGAAAGGAGTTCTTTACTGCCTTCAATTTTGAAATCACAGGTGAGGCCCTCTGATTTGCCAATCCAGTTGCGCTGCATGGTCACAACCTTATCCGGCCAGCCGCTCAGTTTGTCAAGATCGCGGAGCAGTTCCTCGGCATACGCGGTGATCTTGAAAAACCAGCCATTCATCTGCCGGGGGGTGACAGGTTCGTCGCACCGCCAGCAAGTTCCGTCAATAACTTGTTCATTGGCCAGTACGGTCTGGCAGGAGTTGCACCAGTTGACGGTGGTATTTTTCTGATAGGCGAGCCCTTTTTCATACATCTGGAGGAAAAGAAGCTGCTCCCAACGATAATAGGCGGGGTTGCAGGTGGCAATCTCACGGCCCCAGTCGTAGGACAGACCGAGCTGGCGCAACTGGTTGCGCATGTAGTCAATGTTGTCGTAGGTCCAGCGGGCCGGGTGGGTATTGTTTTTCTGGGCGGCATTTTCCGCAGGCAGGCCAAAGGCGTCCCAGCCCATGGGATGAAGGACATTGAAACCCCGCAACCGCTTGTAGCGGGCGATGACGTCCCCGATGGAATAATTACGGACATGACCCATGTGAATGCGTCCCGAAGGATAAGGAAACATCTCCAGGACATAATACTTTTCCCGCGGGTCATCTTCAGAGACCTTATAACTCGCTTCCCGCTGCCAGAACTCCTGCCAGTTGGCCTCTATGGTTTTGAAATCATATTTTTTATCTGATTCTGCAGTGATGGACATGCTTGTGCCTCGGTGTAAAAAACTGGAAGGGATATAGGGAAAACCGGCCTGGATATACGTTTTTGTCTGCAGTCGGGGTTAATAGCTGCCTTGGTCATCGTAGTGACTCATATTCTCAAAGAGGGTGAATTCTTTGAGGAAGGTCAGTTTAAAGGTGCCGGTTGGGCCGTTTCGCTGTTTGCCGATGATGATCTCGGCGCTGCCTTTTTCCGGATTATCCTCACCTTTGTTGTACACCTCGTCACGGTAGATGAAACAGATCACATCAGCGTCCTGCTCAATAGCCCCTGACTCACGGAGATCGGACATCATCGGCCGTTTATCGGTACGGTTTTCAAGTCCACGGTTGAGCTGGGACAGGGCCAGGACCGGGATCTTGAGTTCCTTGGCCATGGCCTTGAGCGCCCTTGAGATCTCACTGATTTCCTGGGTCCTGTTTTCACTGGTGGTACGGCCGCGCATGAGTTGCAGATAGTCAACGAGGATCATGCCGATATTGTGCTGGGCCGCAAGCCTGCGAACCTTGGCCCGCATTTCGAGGACGGAGATGTTTGGGGTGTCATCAATATAGATGGGTGCGTGTTCAAGCATGCCTACGGCCCTCGATAGCTTGGGCCAGTCTTCCGGGTGCAGTTTGCCGGTACGGATTTTCTGTGAATCAATGCGGCCAACAGAGCAAAGCAGGCGCATGATCAGCTGTTCGTGGGACATCTCCAGGCTGAAGATGCCAACGCCAACCTTGTCAACCAGTGCCGCGTGCTGGGCAATATTCATGGCCAAAGCAGTCTTGCCCATAGAAGGTCTGGCCGCGAGGATAATGAGATCGGAAGGTTGAAGACCCGCGGTCATCTTGTCCATCTCGGCATAGCCGGTTGCCACGCCGGTGATCAGCTCTTTTCTTTCATAGAGTTTTTCTATGGTTTTAAAGGCGGCAGGGATGGCCTGGCTCATGGAGGTAAATCCCTGGCTGCTCTTGGAGCTGGCAATCTCGAAAATAGCCTGTTCCGCCTCGTCCACCAGGGTGTCGATATCGCCCTGTTCGTCATAGCAACGCGAGGCGATCTCGGTGTTGACTGAGATCAGGTTTCTGAGGATGGCTTTTTGGCGGATGATATTGGCGTAATGGACGAGATTGGCAGTGACCGGGACCATGGAGGTCAGCATGGCAAGATAGGCTGCGCCGCCAATTTCATCAAGCTTGTTGTTGTTTTTGAGTTGATTGGTAACGGTGATCAGATCTTGCGGCTCATTTTTTTCAAAGAGCTGGATCATGGCCTCAAAGATCAGCTTATGGGTCTGACGATAAAAATTGTCAGGTAAAAGGATCTCAAGGACAGTGCCGAGTGACTGATCCTTGAGCAGGATAGTGCCGAGCACTGATTGTTCCGCTTCCAGGTTCTGGGGCGGAACGCGGCCCCCAGGTGGGGTAGGCGCAGGTGTGGTCGATGAATAAAAGTCACTCATCTTGATTTTGACCATGAAAGAAAGAGGATGTAAAATGACAACACACCGAAGAGGATGGGGCCTCTTGACGGTGTGTTGACTGGCAGGGCATGGCGTTCGATAAAGTTAACCTGTCAATCAGGCTTTCTCTATGCTGGGCACGATCTTGACAATTATATCAGTGGTCAGTTGAAAACCAACCTTGATCTTAACAGTGAATTCGCCCAAAGTCTTGATGGGATCAGCAAGAACGATCTGCTTCTTGTCGATGGCAATGCCCATCTCTGCCAGTTTCTGATGAATATCGGTACTGGTGACTGAACCAAACAGCCGGGAATCATCTCCTGCAAGTTGGACGATGGTAATGGTGATTCCTGCCAGTTTTTTGGAGAGCCCTTCTGCCTGTTGACGTTCCTGCTCCAGTTTAGCCTTGATGGTGGCAAGGCTCCGGTCCAGAATCGACTTGTTCTGGACGTTGGCCAAAACCGCCTTGCCCTGTGGCAGCAGATAGTTGCGGCCATATCCAGCTTTTACGTTAACGATGGCGCCTTCCTGGCCGAGGGTGCTTATGGTTTCTTTCAATATAAGTTCCATGGTGTTGCTCCTTAAAGTTGTTTGCGTAGAGAGGCTTGTTCTGATTCGCAGAAATATCTTTATAAAGTTTTTTTCTGATTCGAATCCTGACTGCTTGTATGTCTAAAATCAAACCAGACATCAGCAAGTCCGATCACTGATAAAAAAAGAGTTCCCAATGATTGAAAAACGATAATCACATAGAGAAGGGAACGGATAAATAAAGGGGCTTTCCATTTATTTAAAAAAAAGAGGACAATGGAAAGGCCCTGGAAACAATAAATAACACTGGCAATCAATAACAGATTAAAGCCAATAGGTCTGATCATTGGCAAAGGCAGCAGGGCCAGGACTGCTGCGGCGATAACTGCCCAGACAAGCTTGTCTGGAAGTTGCCAGTATTGATATTCCGGCCAAGGGCTCTGTCCGGTATTTTTAGAGAGCAGCCTGTTGCCGAGAGCCATCGTCAACCATACAATAAATAAGGCAATACTAGTCAATATTGCCGGCATGAGTTGGGACAGTCTTTCTTTTATCTCCGAGAACGTCTGGGTCAGTACATACAAAGACTCAGCCGGGATCTTCTCATTTTTCTGATATAACTTCAACGCTTCATCCATACCCTGGTTGATTGACAGCAAGAGCATGGAATAAGGATGGCTCCCTTCGGTGATGGCTACCATCCCGGAAAAGAGAAGCCATGAAATGCTTAAAACAGCAAATCCTTTAAGTCCGGCCAGCGGTGGCGCTTCTTCTTGAACAACCGAACGGGCCAAGATAAAACCGGTCGGGACCAGGGTCATTGCCAGCAGGATCTGGCTGGCCACCTGCAGAAACGCTCCTGCGAACAGGGCGACAAGTGCCCCGTACAGGATGTACTTGCCGCCGGCATTGCTGCCATATCTGCAGAGATAATAAAAAACAAGCAATGGCACAAGGCCATAGAGCCAGCCAAAAACAGCGATCTGCAGACCGGGTAGTAAAAAAACTCCTGCCACGATGAAGATATGTTTGAATATCTTCATTCCGTCAGGATTCTCGGCCACCGGGATCACTGTTGCAATGTACCTTTTAATACGTCGTAAACCTTCTTATTTTGATATGATACCAGAGTATGGTATCAGCGCAATCTGGCGTGCTTTCTTTATAGCTTCACATAACTGCCGCTGGTGGGTGGCGCAGGTTCCAGAGATGCGGCGAGGCATAATCTTTCCTCGCTCTGAAATAAAATAACGAATTGTTTTCAAGTCTTTATAGTTGATAATCGTTTCCTGGTCGGTGGTGCAGAACCTGCAGACCTTTTTTCGTGCAAAAACGCGTTTTACGGGAGGCATTTGAGTTTCCTGTATATGTAGTTAATGATAGATGAGAGAGTTTCTATTCGTCAGAACTGTTTATGTCGTCAGCGTCGAATCCTTCCGTCTCTTCAGCTTCTCCAGATTCTTTCGCGGCCTTACGTGTTGCAATATCTATCTTGGCCTGTTCAATCTTCTCGGCAGTGATATTGTCAGCAAGTTTGACGGTCATATATTTGAGGACAGAGTCATCAATCCTGAACTTCCGCTCCAACTCCAATACTGCGGCTGGTTCGGTCGCGTAATCACACAAAATATAAGTGCCTTGGCTCTCTTTCTTGATCGGATAGGCGAGTTTTCGCAAGCCCCAGCGGTCAAGAAGGATGATGGTGCCGCCTTCTTTGAGAATAATGGCATTTGTGTTGTCAATAATTGTGTTGATCTCTTCTTCGCTAAGGTTTGGTCGAAGAATATAGATCGTTTCGTACCTGCGCATGTGTTCCTCCTCGTGGACCCATGATTGTCGGGATGTGTGTATCCCTGATTTTCGGCTCTCATCAATA
>CAISPV010000116.1 GCA_903887485.1 uncultured Desulfobulbaceae bacterium
ATAGCCGGGCACCCTGTGGCACACAAAGAGGGTCATTACCGTTGCTCCCTTCCGGACCTGGCGGAGTTCATGATTCTTTGTTGCACAGGACCCGGCTATCAAACCGAAATCTGGAATTGGATAGAAAAAAGAGGGAATTTCTGACCAGCACAAACCCCTTTCCCTTTTCTGAAACGATTCTATACCTGTTTCAGACCGTATCGTCAAGAAAATTAGAATGAAAGAAAATGGCCTCCTCCGCAGAATCTGTGGATAGGCAGCGGTAAAAATTAGAGCATTGCTTCCCCCTGTGGGATTAGGATGGATTTGCGAGAATCAATCCATTCCACAAAAGAAAAGCAATGCTGATTAAGACTCTACTGAACAAAGTTGAACGTTTCAAGTCGTTCGTTTACGGCTCCGTCTGCGTCATGCTGGTTGGCAGTACGGAAGCCCTGGTTATTGATATTGAGCCACGCCGCAACAGTCGACCAATTTGCCCGGAATGCGGCAAGCGACGCACCGTTTATGATCGACAGCCTCAGCGGTTGTTTGAGTATTTGCCGGTCTGGTCGTTCAAGGTCTATTTTCGCTATGCCCCGCGCCGCGTCAAATGTCCAGCGCATGGCGTCAAGGTCGAGTCTTTGCCTTGGGGGTATGGCAAGGAGCGGATGACCTTTTCGTATCAGGTTTTTCTGTCTCGCTGGGCGAAGCGGCTGTCCTGGAAAGAGACCGCCGATATCTTTGAAACCAGTTGGGACACAGTGTTCCGAGCCGTCAAGTCTGTTGTCGATTATGGCCTTGCCCACAGAAGTCTTGAGGGCGTCACCGAGATCGGCGTTGATGAAATTGCTGTTTTCAAAGGGCACAAATACCTGACTCTGGTCTATCAGGTCAATGCCGGAGCCAGGCGTCTTCTCTGGAGTGGTCCTGAGCGCCGGGTTAAAACATTACTACAGTTTTTCAGGGAGTTCGGGCCGGAATACAGCGCCAAACTTCAGTTCGTCTGCAGCGATATGTGGGCACCGTACCTCAAAGTTATCGCCAAGAAGGCTCCGCAGGCCTTGAATATTCTTGATCGCTTCCATATCATGCGGAAGTTCAACGAGGCGATTGACGAAATCCGGCGCGGCGAAGTTAAACAGTTCAAGGCCAACGGCCAGGAGAATGTTCTTGAACGCAAGCGATGGTTGCTGCTTAAACGCCCGGAGAATCTCTCCGAGAAGCAGACAGCCCGCATGGACGAACTGCTCAAACTCAACTTGGCATCGATCAAGGGCTACCTGTTGCGTGAGGACTTTCAGCGATTCTGGGAGTACCAGCGTTTTGATTTCGCGGGAAAGTTCCTCGACAACTGGGTCACCAGAACGTTGCAGACCGACCTGGAACCGATGAAAAAAGTCGCCTGGATGCTACGCAGACATAAACCGCTGGTCTTGAACTGGTTCAAGGCCAAAGGCGAGATTTCCAGCGGTGCTGTAGAAGGCATGAACCTCAAGGCAAAACTCACTATGAGAAAAGCCTACGGCTTTAGAACCCTCAAATGCCTGCAAATAGCTTTATATCATGAGCTTGGCAAGTTACCGGAACCTGAGTGTCTCCATAGATTCTGCTGACGAGCCATAATAAAAAGGCCGCCATGCCCAAGATATCCGCCATTTTCAGTCTCAAAGACACCCACTGGCGAAAGTTCCTATCCATCTTTCTGACGTTGGCCTTTTCTCTTGTCACCGTGCTTGCCGCCCTCCTCTCCATCCATACCTGGGAAACCATGGGTCACAATCTCCACTTGCTGATGCATGAAGAGCAGGACCACATGACCCTGACAAAATCCCTGCTCCACCAGGAACTGGAGAGGCTGTCAAAAGACCTTCTGACATTTACCGGCACGCCGGTTATCCTCCATTTTTTCACCAACCCGCAAGATCAGGCCCTCCGGCAATTGGTTCATAAGGGCCTCAGTAATTATATCGAGAACAAAGAAGACTATGACCAGGCCCGAATATTCGACAACAACGGCCGGGAGCTTGTCCGGGCAGCAAAAAGAAACCAGCAGACCGCAATCATTCCCAGCGAAGAACTGGAAACCAAGGCCCTGGACGCCTTTGTGCTGAAGGTCCTATCCTTACAGCTCCGTGGCCGGATAGCCATCTCACCCATGG
>CAISPV010000117.1 GCA_903887485.1 uncultured Desulfobulbaceae bacterium
CGATGATCCATCTCGGTGATTTGAACTAACAATTTAGAAAAGGACTCGTTCTCCATGGTTCCCTCCTTCTTGTGATATATCAAAAAGATAAGAACCATTGCTTATTTTTCAACACTTAACGGGAACAGAGCCAAAAAAATTAGCAGTTACTGTTGTAAAGACTGCCAAAATGGCGCATTTCCTGTTGCTGTTGTTCAGGCAGGCGTAAGTTATATTTGGCCAGATACTCTGCCGCCATGCGATGGGTGTTGAAGATGGGGATGTTCATGGTGAGGTTCATGATAGTTTTATCAAGAAAGGCAGAGGCATTGTCCGCTTGATAAAATTCCTTGAGGATGGTTGGCAGGAGTTGATAAAAAGAGGCAGAGTCTTCACTGTAGAGTAGCGTTTCAGGCGCTTCGCTCAAGTTTGCCTCGTCAACAGGTCCTTCGAGTCCAAATTTCCATCCGGTCTGGCCATTGTGATATCCTTCAACCCACCAACCGTCCATGATTGAAATATTGGGCACACCATTCATGGCCGCTTTCATGCCACTGGTGCCTGATGCCTCCAGCGGTCGTTTGGGACTGTTGAGCCAAGCATGGACGCCCGCAACCATCATCTTGGCGATTTTCATATCATAGTTCGGGATAAAAATTAAATTGGCAAGCCCTTTACTTTTTTGGTGCAGTTCTTTTTGGTAGTCCAGGATGAGTTTAATGACTGATTTTCCTGGTTCGTCGGCTGGATGAGCCTTGCCGGCAAAGATAAAATTTATGGGCCAGTTGTTGCTGACGAGGATATCGCAAAGGGTGTCCAGATTGTCAAAAATCAGATCCGCCCGTTTGTAGGTAGAAAAACGTCTGGCGAAACCAATCGTAAAGACCTGGGGGTTCATCCGGGTGTTGCGGTCAATGAGAGATGAGAAAAAGTTGGGAGGGTCAATCCAGGTTTCGAGTTTCTCGTCGCGGTGCTTCAGGAGCATGGTGTTGATGTAATGAAACAGGATGGTCGTGTCTTGTTTCCAGGCTTCGCTGAGATAACTGCGAAATCTTGGATCTTGGGCCAAGCCCCCCCCCAACTTGGCGAAAACGCCGGGGTCATGTTGCCAGTTTTGCAATTCTGGAAAGAGGTTGAAGACCTTGGCCCTGGCATCACTGATCCAGGTAAGGTGGTGGACGCCATTGGTGATAGCTGTGATCTTTTGGGCAAACAGGGGAAACTGTTTGTGGGTTACATCCCGATGGAGTCTGCTGACACTGTTGGCGGCCCTGTTCACGGCCATGGCCATGGTGGTAAAATTATAATTATGGGGGTTTCCCTCGTCGTGGGCCAGGACGTCCAGTATTCTTTGGCAGGACTTGTGGCTGATTCCCGCATAGAGTGACTTCTCGAAACGATCATGTCCGGCCTTGACCGGTGTGTGAATGGTATAAATTGTCCGTTGAGCAACCTTGTCGCTTGCTTCCAGTACCTGTTGGTCTGTGGCCTTGTAGATGTCAGGATGACCGAGGATTTTTTGTAACTCTTCAGCGATCAGTTGTAAAATGGCAATGACGCCGTGCTGTTCGTTCAGGTGAAAGGTGTTGGCGGTAAAGCCCAGTTTGTTCAGTGCCGGAATGATTCCAGTGCCGAGCATCCGTCTTTGCACGGCTTTCACTATGGAAGATTCGGAGTTGTAGAGTTGTCCTGCAGCGTTGCTGAAGACCTCTGGAGTTTCCGGCAGGGAGAAGTCAAGGAGGATTTCCGGGATGAAAAAGTCAAGGGAGTGATTGATCTCCATCTTCATCCAGATCTGAGCCCGTATCATGGTTATCTGATTATCCGTATTATAAAAAGGAACCTCGATCTGCAGTGGCTTCTCGGGATTTTGCGGGTCATGTAACAGGTAGAGTCCGTGCGTGGCTTCTGGATCCCATTGGACTGTCTGGGCAATCTGACCAATCTTTGAATCGATGATCTGGGAAAAGTATCCTTGTCGATAGAGGAGGCTGACAGCGACTACCGGGATCTTGCAATCAGCAAAACTTTTGAGGGTGTCCCCTGCGAGAACCCCAAGGCCGCCGCTGTATGTGGGTATTTTCTCCGGTCCATGAAAAAGTCTTTTGATGAAACCCTTCAGCTTGTTATCCATCGAACTGGTGTGTTCAATGTCAATTAACCGTTGTTTTATGGGATTATAGACATCGGGGTCAGCACCGATTTCCATGGAGATATAGGCGATTGAGTTGCCATCGGTATGGGTCAGGTTGGCCCATACTTCATCAAATATTTTTTGGCGGATACCAAAAAAAGTGCCAAATTGATTGGATGCTATCAGGGTGTGAATATTGGTGGGAGTAATGTTCTGGCTTGTATGGGGCATGGCTTTTTTGAATTATGTGAACTCGGGAAAGGATGAAGGTCAGGTGGATATCAACAGTTCATTTATTGAAGTTTCGACCACGAATCTATATGTAGAGGTACTTGGAGATTTTTTCAAGAAAAAACCGTTTTATCAAAAAATCACGAATAAGACCTGTTTCATTTTTTATGAAGGGGGTGTATAGTCGCTCATATTCTATGAGGAGTCCTTTTTTAGGGGGCATAAAAATAAAAAATTGTAGTATGGAAGGTGTGTGTGATGAACAAAATGCAGAATGTGTTGTCGGTTGTTCTTGGTTTAATGATGTTGACCTTGGTTGGCTGTGCTGATAAGGCCAAGACCGGTGAAGATATGAAGGGTGGAAAGGAAGGTGCCATGGGTTCTAAAGAATCTCTGGATTCGCAGCCAATCGGTATCATGGAAGGTCGTACCTCTGGGCCCATGTTGCCGCTCTATTTTGATTTTGATTCTTCTGCTATTCGTCAGGATCAGATTACGCGCATGGATGGAAATGCTAATTT
This sequence comes from uncultured Desulfobulbaceae bacterium, assembly GCA_903887485.1. Classification (GTDB taxonomy): domain Bacteria; phylum Desulfobacterota; class Desulfobulbia; order Desulfobulbales; family Desulfocapsaceae; genus UBA2270. Next base: position 2,866 of record CAISPV010000117.1, read on the forward strand.
TTTGAAGTCTAAATCTGTTTCTATCAGGATTGAAGGCAATTGTGATCCCCGCGGTACTCAGGAATATAATATGGCATTAGGCGAGCGTCGCGCCCTTAGTGCCCAGAAATACTTGGCAGATAAGGGTGTTGCCAAAGATAAGATGACCACCATCAGTTATGGCGCTGAGCAGCTCTTGCTGCAGGGCCATGATGAGTTGTCCTGGGCTCAGAACAGGCGTGCTGATTTTGTTATCGTGAAATAATAATCCAGATAGGTTAACGAGAAGAAGAAAGGAGAAGGAATGATTTCAAGATCTGTGATTTTTGCTGGACTATTTTTTGCGGTAATGAGCTTTTGTGGTCAGAATGTCTCTGTCGCTAATGCTGCAGAATTCAAAATAGGCGTGATGAATGTTCAGAAGGTGTTGTTGGATTCTGTCTCTGGCAAAGCAGCCAAGAATATGTTTGAGGCAAAGGCAAAAGAACTCAAGGGAAAGTTTCAGAGTGAAGAGAACGCCTTAACAGCCATGCAGCAGGAGATTGAAAAAAAGAGTTCTGCCTGGAGTGCTGAGAAAAAAGAGGCACAGACTCGTGAGTATCAGAAAAAAGGGCGCGAATATCAGGCAAAGACCGAGGATGCCCGTTTTGAGCTCAAGCAATTGCAGGACAAAGAACTTGAACCGATCCTGAAAACCATGCAGGCAGTTGTCGAGGATTATGGCAAGAAAAATGGATATACCGTTATCCTTGATTCTAAGGTCGGTGTCCTTTATGCTAACAGTGCCATTGATGTCAGCGTTGAGTTAACCAAGGCGCTTGATCAGGCAATGACAAAAAAATAGTATTGTGCTTCGGCTCTTAATGCCGTTTTGGTCATTCACATGACCATGTTATTTACAGCGACTGGGCACAGTTGTATGTGTGTGAAAAAAACGATGTGAGGGGATAGGCGCCTTTGCATCGTTTTTTGTTTATCTGGTGCTAATAGCTTGTTTTGGTTTCTGTCCATTTGTCTATTTGGACTGCGTAACTTCTTAATCAAGGAAACAGGCACATTTGGGTTTTGATTGTTGACGATCCACCTTAAATTCTCCGCCCCGCAGGAATTATCATCGGGGTTCAGGCCCTTGAGTAAACGAATTGCAACCTCTTGAGTTTCTAAAATTTACTCCGAAGACCAATTGCGGAGAATGCGGCTATGCTGCCTGTCTGGCGTTTGCGGCGGCAGTGACCAAGGGCGGAGAAAATCCCGGCAAGTGTCCTTATGTGGATGTAAGCCGTTTCGGTGACGAATTTGCCATGGCTGGCCTAGGCAAAGGTGTGCTGTCGGGTGTGGCCGGGATTCTGGATGAAAAAGACATGGCCTTGGTGGCTCACCTGAAAAGCAAGATCAGAAAGGTCGATTTTTCTGCAATCGCGCCGAAACTTGAATGCACGTGGTCAGGTGCGGGAAATAATATTATGTCCTTTCGATATCTTGGATATGATGTTACCCTTTCCGCTACGGGAATTTTTTTGGATGGGAAAGAGGCGGAAGAGCCTCGTGATCAGATTCTTCTTTATAATTATATCTTCTATGGTGGTGGGGCAGCCAGTTCTGGTGTCTGGGTAGGGATGGAATCTTTGCCCAATTCCATTTCCAAGGTGCGCACCTTGCGGGTCTATTGTGAGGAGCGTATTGCCAACTATTTTTGTGGAAAAGAGGCTTTGCTCAGGGAATGTGCCGGCAAGATTGATGCGGTGTCAAGAGATCATCAGGAACCGGGTTGTTCTGCTGCCTTTCAGATAGCGGTGTTGCCGCGTCTGCCCATGTTGCTGCTTTTCTGGGATGAGGATCGTGAAGATGGCTTTCCGGCCAGGGTCAAGATCCTCTATGATCAGAATGTGTTGGGTGTTCTCGATATAGAATCTCTGGTTTTTGCCTCGGAGCGGATGGCTGAACGTTTAGAAGCCGTTACGAAATAATCCTTCCTGATTATGTTGTTTCTGCCAACCCGATGACGATGATCTTTTGTTGTAACGGCTAAATGGAGTTGAATGGATGAATACTCGATTAATGAAATATGTGCCGCGGTTTGCCGGAACCAGAATCATGGTGATCGGCGATATTATTGTCGATCATTTTATCTGGGGCACAGTGAGCAGGATCTCGCCTGAGGCCCCGGTGCCGGTGGTGAATGTGACCAGAGAAGAGATGTTGCTGGGCGGCGGCGCCAATGTTCTCCATAATATTTATTCTCTTGGTGGACAGGCGACCCTGTGTGGTATTATCGGTAATGATGACATGGGTGGACGCCTGCGACAATTGCTGGCAGATCTCGGTGCCTCCAGCCAGGGGCTTGTCCAGGGAAAACGGCCGACTACAGTGAAAACCAGGGTGGTTGCGCATGGCCAGCAGGTGGTCCGTTTTGATCGTGAGCAGACAGGTGCCCCTTCCGAACAGACCATTGGCGCCATGTGCGATTATATCGATCAGAATCTTGTTGATTTTGATGTGGTAATTGTCTCTGATTATTATAAAGGGGTTATTTCACAACCCCTGATGAGCCATCTGCTGAGCAAGGTGCGCGAGGTGGAGCAGGAAAGCGGCCACAGGATTCCGGTGGTGGTTGATCCAAAACCTGACCAATCGGACCGGTTCATCGGGGCAACCATTATTACCCCCAATCATCTTGAAGCGGAAAAGATGTCAGGCCTGCAGATTACCAATGAACAGGAGTTGATTCAGGCGGCGGAAATTCTGCGGGATAAATTTTCCTGCGAGGCGGTTTTGATCACCCGTGGTGAGGCCGGGATGTCTCTGCTTGAAACCGGGAAGGATCTTGTTACTATTCCCACCATGGCCCGTGAGGTTTTTGATGTGACGGGCGCAGGCGATACCGTGATTGCCACTCTGGCCCTTGGTCTGGCAGCCGGGGCCACTTTTGCCGAGGCGGCAGCCCTTGCCAATGTGGCGGCGGGGATTGTTGTCGGTAAAATCGGGACCGCAACCGTGAGCAGTGCGGAGATCCTGGCTGAGCTTAATGGTGAACATCAATAAAAGAGGGAAGAATGGCTTGTAAAAGTATGACCGGTTTTGGCCGAGGCGAGGTCGCATCTGGTGGCCGGGTATGGATGGCGGAAGTGCGCTGTGTCAATAACCGCTATCTTGACCTGAAGATCAAGATGCCTCAGGGCTATGCCGTGCTTGAAGAACGGGTCCGGAAAAAGGTGAGTGGCTTTCACCAGCGAGGGCGGGTCGATTTGTTGTTGGCGGTGGGTGGCGATTTTTCTGATCTGGTAAAGATGCAGGTGAATCTGGAGCTGGTCAGAACCTATAAATTTGCCATGGCTCAGATTGCTCAGGAATTGGGCGTCGAGGCGGCTACTGATTCAGCTTCTGTGGCCTTTGTGGCCTCCCGTTCCGAAGTGCTGGTGCAGGAACAGCAAAATGAAGATATTGAGGCGGCCTGGCTGTTTCTCGAGCAGGCCCTTGATCAGGCCCTTGTTGAGTGTGAAACCATGCGTCAACAGGAAGGAGCTGCTCTGGTCCGCGATCTCTCGGCGCGGTTGCAGGTGTTTGCCCAGACTATTGAAAAGATTGAGGTGGCAATTCCCGAACTTCTCAGACAGCGCGAGCAGGTACTTGGTGAGCGGCTGCAAAAACTGCTGGGCAATGTGCAGCTTGATCAGCAGCGCTTATGTCAGGAGGTGGCAATCCTGGCTGACAAAACCGATGTCACGGAGGAGATTGTCAGGTTGCAAAGTCATATCGGCCAGTTTCAGTCCTTTCTCACTGAGAAAGAGGCCGTTGGCAGAAAGCTGGACTTTCTTCTTCAGGAGTTTTTGCGTGAAGTCAATACCATCGCCTCCAAGATCAATGATGCGGCTGTGGCCTATCTCACAGTGGAGCTGAAGAGCGAGCTGGAGAAGATGCGGGAGCAGATCCAGAATATTGAGTAATTTTGTGTATGCTAAAGATTCTGTTAAAGGTGACAAGGGATGAAACTACTTAATGTCGGTTTTGGCAACACGGTTGCCATTGAGCGGATCATTGCTGTGATCAATGCCGGTTCGGCACCATCCCGGAAGTTGAAAGAATTGGCCAAGCAGGCGGGAAAGCTTGTTGATTCGACCGAAGGAAGAAGAACCCGTTCGATGCTGGTTATGGATTCCAATCATCTCATCCTGTCATCGGTGCAGCCAGATACCATTGGTCAACGTATGGCCGCGCTGGAGACGGAATATCATCTTGCCGAATTTCAACAGCCACGGAAACAGGGGAAACAGGACGAGCCATGACCACTGGAAAATTATTTATCCTGTCAGCGCCATCAGGGGCCGGCAAGACGACTTTATTGAAGAGGGTGATGGCGGATTTGCCAGGTCTGGCCTTTTCTATTTCCCATACCACCCGGTTGCCGCGTGCAGGTGAAGTGGACGGCGTTGATTATCATTTTGTCAGCCGTGACAAGTTTGAGGCCATGCAGGATCAGGGTGTCTTTCTCGAATGGGCTGAGGTTCATGGCAATCTGTATGGAACCAGCAGGCCGGCAGTGCTTGCCCAACTGGCAACCGGCCTTGATGTTATCCTGGATATCGATGTTCAGGGCGCGGCAATTCTTCGTGAGTCTGCGGCTATCCCTGCGGCCTCGCTCTTTATTTCCCCGCCTTCTTTGCCGGAACTGGAACGACGTCTGCGCGGCCGGGGAACCGACAGTGAAGAGACGATTCTCCTCAGATTAAAGAATGCCCGCCAAGAGATGCAGGCTGCCGCTGACTATGAATATCTGATTATCAATGATCGTCTGGAACAGGCTGTTGATACCCTGCGAGCTATTGTGATAGCCGAGCGCAGCCGGGGGCATCGTCTGCCAACAGGCCAATCCATTGAAATTTTGAGCGAGCTATGAAAGAGAAGAAGGTTGAGAGGCAGGGGCAGAGTCGCGCGTTTCGTATGGATGAGGATCTGCTTTGGGGTACGCATCCCGTGTATGAGGCCTTGCAGCAGGAGCCGGAACGGATCAGTGAGGTCATCCTCCATAATGATCGCAAAGGGGCTAAGCGGGAAGAGATTATTGAGCTGGCCAAGGCGGCAGGAATAAAACTCTCCTTTGTCTCTTCAATTCAACTGACCGGCCCTGATGCGACCCAGGCGCGTCATCAGGGGATTGTGGCCAGGACCAGTCAGGTTCCATTGCTTCCCTTCGAGACCCTGCTGGCCAATTTTGCGGCCGGGATTGAACGAGGTGAGAAACCCCGGTTGATTGTCCTTGATTCCATGCAGGATCCTCATAATCTGGGGGCGATTATCCGTTCCGCCCACGCCTCAGGCATGAGCGGGGTGCTGATCACCCGCGAGCGTTCTGCCCCACTTGGCGGGACGGCGGCCAAGGCCTCAGCCGGGGCCATTTCCCATATCGACATCTGTCAGGTGGTCAACCTGGCCACTGCCCTGCAAAAATTAAAGAAGGCCGGGGCCTGGATCTTCGGGGCCGTCAAGGATGAAGCCGCCCAGTCAATCTATAAAACCGATTTTAATCTTCCCGTCTGCGTGATTGTCGGCAGCGAGGGCCAGGGGATCAGACCCCTGGTCCGTCAGCAGTGTGATGTGCTGATCTCCATTCCCATGGAGGGGAGCCTGGATTCTTTGAATAGTTCTGTGGCTGCCGGAGTGATCATGTTTGAGATGCTTCGGCAGAGAAGTCTCTAAGCTGCTTGCTGCCTTCTTTTAGCTTGAACGAGAGTTTGTCGTTTGATTCCTGATCACCGTCCCGTTTAATCAATGATATTTTTTATAATACCATTGATTAAACGGACTGTCGCGAATGACAGTCACTCTTCCGTCGAGGCGATACCTGGAATATTCATGTTTTGCGTTAGGAGCCGTAACGAAATGGTCATTTCGATCGGCTCCTAAGTTTATCCTGGAGTAATGCCCCCAGGCTGCCGACAGCGTCCTCCTGTTTTTTTACGGACTTCTCTGAAAGAAAATTTTTATACTCGTTCTTCTCTTCTGTTTCCTTGGACTCGCTGCTGACATAATCGGTGGGGGCCAGGCTGATCTTTCTGGTTTCATTATCAACACCTTCCACCTTGACCTCAACTTCCTGTCCTGCTTCCAGCGCCTCACGTGGGTGATTGATGCGGCGGCCTCCTCCAAGTTTTGAGATGTGGATCAGGCCATCAATGCCGGGGGCCAGGGTGACAAAGGCCCCAAAGGTAGTCAGGCGGGCAACGGTGCCGGTATGCATGGACCCCTCGGTAAAGCGCTCCCGTACGGCATCCCAGGGGTTGGCCAAGGTCTCTTTAAGGCTGAGGGTGATACGTCCAGCCTTCCAGTCCAGTTTTTTGATCACGGCGGTGACTTCCTGGCCAATGGCCAGATGTTCCTTGATATCCTCAACCCGGCTCCAGCCGATTTCCGAGATAGGGATCATGCCGTCCACGCCGCCAATATCGACGAAGGCCCCGAAATCACGAATGGAGCTGATGGTGCCATGAACGGTTGCACCTTCCTGAAGGCTTGCCTGCAGGGCCTCTTTCTGTTGTTCTCGTTCCTGCTCCAGCAAGGCCCTGGCTGAGACGACGATATTGCGGCCATTTTCTTCAAAGCGAGTAATCTGGAAGGTCATGTGGCGACCAGTGTATGCTGCTCCGGCATCATCCACTCGGTGCAGTCCCATTTGGGAGTAAGGGCAGAAGGCGCGGATTGAGCCGCCAAGGGTGATGTCAAAACCACCCTTGATCTCTTCCTTGACCAGGCCTTCAACCGGAATACCGTTGCGCCAGGCCTCTTCCAGGTGGGTTGCATTTTTTCCCGATCCCAGTTTGATGGTGAAGATCTGCGCTCCGCCGGTGGATTTGAGAAAATAGACGTCCACCTTGTCACCGATAGCAGCAGAAAGCTCGCCTTCTTTATTGAGTAATTCAGAGATGTCGAGAATCCCTTCATTCTTGCCGCTCACATCAAGAAAGACCGAGTTGCCGCCAATGCCGACAATGGTTGCCCTTATTTTCTGGCCAGGTTCCAGGTGGCGCAGGGCTTTTGATGAACTTTCCTGGAACAGATCGGCAAAACTTTGTTCGGTTGATTCCTGAGTCATGGGAGAATACCTTGTGTCAATGTTTGAGAGAGCGCTAATGGCTCGGTTTTTAGGCTGAAGCCTGAATATCTGGATAAGTATACTACCATCAAAAAGAAGAAAGTTAAAAATAAAAACAGATTCAGGGGGCGGAGACTGGAATCGCCAGGGCCAGGATTCGGGTTCCTTCCTGAAACAGGATTCGTTTTGTGGCCAGATCGGCCAGGAAATCGCGCAGGGCCTCTGGTTGGATTGCCGGGAATTGCCGGGCCACATCTTTTTTGTCCCGGATCTTTTGGCAGTAGAGATAGATGGCTCGCGAGGTCCCGCGCAACCGGTGCTGCAGGCAGGGGCCGTTGATCTGCTCTTGCCGGATAATAAGAAAGGAGCCGCCGTCGCGGTAACTCAGCGGTGGGATTCCATGGATGTCGCGCCCAGCGTGGAAGGTCTGCCATTTCACGATTTTTTTGGTGACAGGCCGCCAGAGTCGGCGCTGCAAGGCCCGGTCACCTCGATGCTCCTTGATCAGCATCGCCATGCCGGCAAGGATCTCCTGGGGAAAGAGCCTGCGGTTTTTGGGATGCTGGAGCACTGCGGCAATGCCGAATTTTCTGGGGTTATTGCCGATCGGTGAGCCTTCCCCTAAGAAAAATGCGGCGGCGGCAAGCGGGGTGAAGGGTAGGACAAAATTGAGGTTATGCAGGGTCTCGGCCACTTCCTCTTCGGTACTACCGGGAAATTCGGTGATCAGATTGCCATCAAGCTGCATATGGCAGGCCCGGCTCTGTTTCATGGCGGCGATATTGTCCATGACCGTGGTTCCCTTTTCCATTCGGGCAAGCAGGGTGGTGGAAAGGGATTCGATGCCGACCTGGACCGAAGAGAGACCGCCGCGGCGATAGGCGGCAAGCTTGTCACCATCGGTGATCACCCGGATCTCGGCAAAGAAATCATAGTCAACGGGTTCTGCGGCCATGGTCTGGAAAAAGAGATCGGCCTCTTTGGGCGGCAGGGCATTGTCGGTAAAGGTGAAGTCAAGGCAGTCATGGCGCCGGGATTGTTCTCTCACCTCGTGCGCCATCCTGTCGTTTTGTTTCCACCGGTATCCCTGCCATTGGAGGTTCAGGTTGCAGAAGGTACAGCGGTTCCACCAGCAGCCCCTGGAAAATTCAAGGGGGAGGATGGGGATAAAGGGCTGTCCGGGGAAGGTGTCCTGCATCTGCTGAAAATAGGGGGTGTAGTCGGGGGTTGGCAGTTGGTTCAGATCGGCAAGCCCTTGGCAAGGGGTTTCGACAAATGGCCGTGAACGCAGGATGATCTGCAGGGGCAGGGTTTCCAGGGCGTCATTCTGCCGCAAACAATGACAGAGCCGCGCCAGGGATTCTTCTCCTTCGCCGGAGATCACATAGTCAAGTTGAGGAAAGTTATGGAGCAGGGATGCGCCCATTGGCCCGACACATCCCGACCCGCCAGCGACAATGGGCAGGGCGGGGTGCAGTTTCTTGATGCGGGCTGCCGCCGTGAGAGATGCGAGCAATTGATTGAAGCAGATGGAAAATCCGATCAGGTGAAAGCTGGCGAGATCAAGGTCGGCCAGCCATCGGTCAAGGGAGTCGTCAAGGAGCTGGACGGTCTGATCAAAATCAAGCCCGCGCAGCTCGCTGTTGCCTTTTCCTTTATCTTGGCAGCTCTCGTGAAAGAGTCGGGCGGCCTGCTGTCGCTGCCCTGGAAAGAGCAGGGGGCTGTAGAGGGCCTCACCGGCCCAGCTGTTCCTGGCCAGATGGTGATAGGTCTCGGTGCCGACCGCCTTTGCCACCTGCAGATAGGGGTGGAAGGTATGGGTCTGGATGGTGTTGTCACGATCCAGCCATGCCTTCAGCGCCCCCAGTTGCACGGAAGGCCGATTGAAGATAGACCAGGGCATGGAGATCAGGGCAACGCGAAAGAGATCTGCTGGTGGCGCCGGGGTGTTCATTGATGATGGCTTTGAGAGCGCGCGAGCTTGCGAAATGCCGAAACGTAATCAAGGGGGATGGCTAAGCGAAAAGGCCCAAAGACAAGGCGCGTAAGTCCTGAGGAACGAGGCGTACTTTTGGGTACGCCGCAGTGACGAAGGATGCAGGGCAACGCAGTATTTGGGCCTTTGCGCTTAGCCATCATTGATAGATGATTTCTGTCCCCTCCGGCGGGGTGTAAAGAAACAGGGCATCCATGGCCTTGTGGTCATCAGTGGCCAGGGTGTTGACCTGCAGGTCGCTGAGATCAAGGGTGGTCCGGGTATCAAAATGGTCCAAGATGTCTATGCGCTGAATCAGTGAATCGGTGGTCACCCATAGATGGATCTCGCTTACCTGCGATTGGTTTTCCTTGGGTGTCAGCTTGATGACCTTGGAGCGGCCGGCATCTTCTTTTCCTGGGGTGAATTCAGGATTGGGGGCAGAGATAGAGAAATCCTTGAGCAGGTTACCGGTCCCGGTGAAAAAAGAGTAGGTGATGTCGGTGCGCATGGTCTCGGCAGGGCTGACGATCATCTGGTGCAGTTTGGCAAAGTACATGGAGAAATTTACGCCATCACTGACCAGAATCTGTTTTTCCGGGGTGGTGTAGTCCCAACGCATCTTGCCGGGAGTCCCGGGAGTGCCCTGGGTCTTTTTTTCTTTGACAAACCAGGCGGTGCCGTTTCCCTGTTGCGCTCTGCCGCTTAGTTCCCCTTGGGTCTTCTGGCTGAAATGAAAGCTGAGGCTCTTGATCTGGTCATAGTTTTGTTGCAGTCTTCGGGCGATATCCTCCGGGGTCTCGGCATTTTTTTGGCCGGCGGTGACCGGCCAGGGCAGGAGCAGGAAAAAGAAAGCAGTGACCGCTAGTATGAGTACGCCGGCGGCAACGGGAGAAACGGATAGTCTGGTCAGGAAAGGTTTCATGTAAGAATCAGCTCCAGGGGACGTGCGAATATTTTTCGGGCAACCGTTTGTGCGGAATCGGTCAGGTCTGAGACATAATAGCGGTGTGTGGTTGTGCCGTTTTCTTCCCTGGCGACGAGTTGCGGCTGCTCGGTCAGCAGATCGCGGACATATTTTGCGGTCTCCACCGAGGAGTCAATCAGGGTGACCCGCTTGCCCACCCTTGTCTGGATCAACTTGGTGAGCAGGGGGTAGTGGGTGCAGCCCAGCACCAGAGTATCGATCTGTCTGTCTTTTAAAGGGTGGAGGTAGCGCCGGATAATCATCTTGGTCTCCTGCTTGTTGGTCCATCCCTCTTCCACCAGCGGCACGAGCAGGGGACAGGCCTCGGAAAAAACGTGGAAATCCGGACGTTGGCCGCAGATGGTCTGTTCGTACACCCCGCTTCTGATGGTGGCCCTGGTGCCGATGACCCCAATCCTGCCGGTCTTGGTGGTGGCAATGGCCTTGTTGGCTGCTGGCGTGATCACCTCGATGATCGGCACCTGGAATTCCCGGCGTAAGGACTCGGTCGCCACACTGGAGGCGGAGTTGCAGGCAATGATGATAATCTCCGCTCCTTTTTTGAGCAGGAATTCGGTGTTGCGCAGGGAGTAATCGGTGATGGTTGCCGCGCTTTTTGAGCCATAGGGGGTGCGGGCGATGTCACCAAAATAAACGATGGAGTAATCGGGCAGCAGTTGTTCTACTGCCCGTGCCACCGTCATACCGCCAATACCTGAATCAAAGATGCCTATCATGGGAAAGGATTTCGTGTCTGTGCAAAAGGTGAAGAGAGAAAGAATCCTTTTCAGGGAATCTTGAGGAGACTTTTCTTTTATACCAGAAAGAGGAGAAAACGACAATATTGATGGTTTCTATCCTTGCTGGCAGATGGGGCAGAAATAGGTCGCCCTGCCGCTTATCTGAATCTTCTCGATGGGAGAGCCGCACTGGTGACAGGGCTGGTTTTTCCGGCCATAGACCTGGAAGTGCATTTGAAAGTAGCCCTGTTCGCCGCTGGCATTGATGAAATCACTGATGGTTGAGCCGCCGCATCCAATGGCCTGAGTCAGGATCCGGCGGATCAGGGGGATGAGTCTCTGCCAGTCGTGTTCCAGCAAGGTGCAGGCCGGGCGGGTGGGATGGATGCCGGCGGCCATCAGGGCCTCGTTGGCGTAGATGTTGCCGATGCCCGCCACCACCTTGCTGTCCATGAGAAAAGTCTTGATCGGCTGTTGCCTCTTGCGGGCGAGGGCCATGAAATGAGCAGGGGTGCAGAGGCTGCTGAACGGTTCCGGTCCGGTGTTGGCGAAAAATTCGATTTCCCGGTTTCTTGCCTGTTCCGGGGGCAGCAGCCAGACGGCGCCAAAGCGCCTGCTGTCGTTGAGGCGCAGCTCCAGGCCATTGTCCAGTTGCCAGCGGACATGATCATGGACTTTGACCGGGGTGGAGTGGGGGAAGAGGCCAAGGTTCCCTGTCATTCCCAGATGGATGATGAGCAGCGTTTCATCTTCGGTGGCGATGAGCAGGTACTTGGCCCGTCGCTCGACTGTGCGGATTGTCTGGCCGCAGAGCAGTTCGTCCATGGCGGCATGGGGAACAGGATGGCGCAGGGGTTTGCCGCTGCAGCGGATACCGGTGATGAGACGATTGGTCAGGTGCGGGCGCAATCCCTGGCAGATGACCTCGACCTCCGGGAGCTCAGGCATGATTGACTCCGGGGCAGGGCAGGGCAGGGAGGACGTACAGGCCGATTCCATATCCCTGATACAGGCAGACGGTTACCTGGAATTGCAGTTGAGGGTTGCCCGATTCCCGGTGGCTGTCTTGATAATCAAGGGTGAAGAGGCAGTAGGCACGGCCTTCTGTCTCCGGGATGTCCTTGATCTGAGTCAGCGCCAGATCTAGAAAACCAGGCATGCGGGTAAGCTCGGCACCCTTTTTGACCGCCTCTTTAGCGGCCCAGAGCAGGGTGAGATGATCTGGAAGTTGCATTTTCTTCAGGTCGCAGCCCAGAATCCCCTCTTCTTCTTGGGAACAGAAACGATCCTGGACCCGGCCCAAGGCGTCGCTGGTTACCTGGATATCAATGCCGCAAGGGGTGGAGGCGGCCACGGCCACGGCATACCTTCGGGAATGGGAGATGGAAATGTGGGGTATGCTCAAATCTGCCGGCAAGGCGCTGATGTCCAGAAAGGGGCGGCCGGATGCTGCGGTCTTGATCTGGAGCTGCGGGGCGCGCAGGGCTGTCGGTGCTGATGGATTGTCATGCAGGTAGTGGAGAGCGGCCTGCTTGGCACAGATCCTGCCGCCCAGCCATTCAAGGTGTCTCTTCTCGTAGTGCAGGGTCTGTAATCTTTCCTGTTCTTCCCGGTGCAGCCACTCCTGGCCCAAGGCCTTTTCCTGTCCAATGTGGATAAGCGTTCGTAGATGATCAAGATCCAGCATTGCCCCGTGTAGGCGTGTCCCTGCAAAGCTCTTGTTGATACCAATGACCAGGGATTCGGGAAGGGGTGAAAGGTGCATAGCTCTGTTGGCGGTCATGAGAGTAGAAAATAATCTCTTGCAATTTCAACTATTCCTGCTAAAAATCGTGCAGGATGTCGTCACGTTCAGTGTTACGAGTGTTTTTTTATGGGGAAGAGATATGGGCATGGGGTTGAATATGGCGGGGTATGATCTGGTCATTGCCGCTATTTTTGTTTTTTTTATGGTGCGGGGGATCTGGGTTGGTCTCTTGGGGCAGGTCACGGTGATTGTCGCCCTCTATGTCGGCTATCTTGTTTCCGGCCAGTATCATGACAAACTTTTCCCTTTTTTGCGAGGGGTTTCAGCAAATCCTCAGGTCGTGTTTCTGCTGGCCTATGCCATTCTCTTTACCTGTACCTACGTGCTGACCATGCTTGTGGGCAAGGCGCTGGCCGGGGTGGTCCAACTGACCATTGCCGGCTGGTTTGACAAGGTGCTCGGCGCCATCTTTGGCGCGGTCAAGGCCCTGATCTTTGTTATCCTCCTGCATATGCTCCTTACAACCTTTCTGGCCCCGGATACGCCCATACTGCGTCAGTGTCAGCTGTGCCCGTATCTGTCCCAGGCTTTGACCTGGTCGCAACAGATGATTAAAGATGACAAGGTGCGGCAGGCCTTTCAAAAAAAGATGCCGGCCATCCCTGATCAGGTCAAGGCGCCTCATGCTGTGCTGATTGTGAAGCCGGCTGCGCCCGCAGCTCCGCCTGTGCAAAAGAAACCAGTCGAACCGGATCCGGCCAAATCTCTACCTGCGGTACAGTGAGGCCAGTTTCTGTAAGGGAACGCGGGCGCAAAAGCCCAGGATCACAAACTGGTTGATCAGGGTGGTGCGGATAATCCCCAGGCGTTGCCAGCGTCTGGCAGAGGTGGTCACCTTTTGCGGTAGGGTGGTGATTCTGCCTTTCTGTCTGGCCATTCTGATAAAGATGAAGTCTTCCATGATCGGGGCCTCCGGGAACCCGTCCAGTTGCAGAAAATCGTCACGGCGGATGAAGATGGCCTGATCACCATAGGGCAGCTGCAGGAGGCGTGAGCGTAGATTGGCGCCGAGACAGACGGCTTGCAGCAGCAGCCCCGCATCTTCAATGGTGAGGCTGAAGGCCCCGGCAATGGCAGGGGTGTTGTTGAGACAATGGAGGAGCGGCTTGGCAAAGTCTGCGGGCAGCTCAGTGTCGGCATGGAGAAAGAGCAGGACCTTGCCGCTGGCCAGCTTGGCCCCGTGATTGAGCTGGGTGCCGCGGCCGGGCCGGCAGCTCTCAACCCGGAACCCCTGGCTGCGGGCCAGGGATACGGTCTGGTCGCTGCTGCCGCCATCGACAATGATGATCTCGCAGGGCAATGCCCCTGTGTCGTGACCGACCGCCAACGACCGGAGCCTTTGCCAGTTGCCGATCTGGGATTCTTCATTGAGGGTGGGGATGATGATGGAGATGTCTGAGGTCTGCAGGTGTGTCGATGTCATGGAGTCTGGTCAGGGTGTGGCAGCGCAGCCGGTGCTGCTCCGCCCGTGTTTTTGTGGTTGAGTAAACGCTATCCGTGCCCCAGGGGATATCCTGGAACAGGTTTCGGCAGATAAGACTTGAGCTTTCCTGGTGCGTTCCGATAAGGTAATAGCCGCCATCAAAGGCTGGACCGAGGACAAGATCGCGGGTGGTCAGGGCAATAAAGGCCTCCTCCATGATCTCGGCGGTGAGATCCGGGCAGTCGGAGCCGATGAGAAGCATGCGGTGCATCCGGCCTTGGTGACGGGCAATGGCAGCCTGCATCCGACAGCCGATGTCGCCATCTGCCTGCTGCCGGTAGTGGCGGTCCGTGCCGAGCCATAAGCGCATCTGCTCCTCGGTGCCGCCGTCGTAGTGGATCTCCAGAAGATGCGGGTGGATGGCTGCCAGTCTGGTCAGTTGGGCAAGGACCCGGTGGGTCATATCCCGGTGGAGATCTGCGGCCCCATCCCGTCCCAGTGCCGGGATAAGTCGGGTTTTGCATCGTCCCGGTTCGGGATAACGGGTAAAAAGAAGAACAAGATCGGGTGGAGCTGGCATCATAATCGTATGGTCGGGAGTAGCAGTCAGGAAATATATGAAAGCAGGAAAACGCCTCAAAAAACCGGAATCATACCGCACCCGCACATATCGCCAGTTTCCGGATCAGACAGGACTGGTGGCAACCCAGGTGATGATTCAGGAGACTGATCTTCATATCCTGGCCACCAGGGATGTGCATGAGCGGGCAACCGAGCTTGTCCTCCAGTATCGTCTGCAGCTGGAAAATTATATTGTAAAGCATCCACTGTTTTTAGCAACGCTTGATCCCATGCCCATGGATTTTCTGGCGCCGCCCCTGGTACGAGAGATGCTTACCGCTGCTCAGCAGGCAGGGGTTGGCCCCATGGCCGCTGTGGCCGGCGCCATTGCCGAGTTTGTCGGCAAGGCGCTGGCGGCCGAGGGGGTTGAAGAGATTATTGTCGAAAATGGCGGGGATATCTATGTGCAGCGGCTCAAGGAGTGTTCGGTGGCCATCTTTGCCGGGCAGTCGCCACTCAGTTACAAGGTTGGGCTGCGTCTGCTTCCTGCCCAGATGCCGGTCGGGGTCTGTACCTCATCAGGGACTGTGGGCCATTCGCTCAGTTTCGGCAAGGCCGATGCGGTGACCGTGGTGGCCAGATCAACGGCCCTGGCCGATGCCATGGCCACCTGTATCGGCAATGAGGTGGGCACAACGCTCAGTGCCAAGGCAGGTGTTGAGCGGGCGCTGGCCAAGGCCAGGGAGATCGAGGGCATCGAAGGGGCGGTGGTGATCTGTGGTGAGGTGATGGGGGCGATGGGCGCAGTCGAGCTGGTGCGTCTGGCATAGTAATTCAGTAAAAGGGGAACAAACCGATGGAACCAATTCCAACCATCCCGGCCTGTTTCAAGGCCTATGACATCCGGGGCCGGGTGCCGGATGAACTCAATCCGCAGCTGGCCCGAGACATAGGCCGCGCCTTTGCCGCCGTATTTGCGCCGCGGAAGATGGTGATTGGCCGTGATATCCGCCTGAGCAGTGCATCACTGACCGAGGCCCTGATCTCCGGGTTGCTGGAATCAGGAGTCGATGTCCTCGATTTGGGTCTGTGCGGCACCGAGGAGATCTATCATGCTGCCTTCAGTCTGGAGCAGGCGGGGGTGGATGGCGGTATTGTGGTCACCGCCAGTCATAATCCAGCGGATTATAACGGCATGAAGTTTGTGACGGTCGGGGCGCGGCCGGTGACCGGGGAGTCGGGGCTTAAAAAGATGGCGGAGATGATCGTCAACGGCCGGCTGCCGGAGCTGCGGGCGACGCAAGGACAGCGGAGCAGCGTTGCCGGTAAGGAGAGCTATATCCAGCACCTCCTTGGCTATGTGGATTTGGCCGCGCTGAAACCCCTGAAACTGGTGGTCAACAGCGGCAACGGTTGCGCCGGGGCGGTAATTGATCTGCTGGAGCCGTATCTGCCCTTTACCTTTATCAAGATCCATCACCAGTCGGACGGCACTTTTCCCCATGGCGTCCCCAATCCCTTGCTCCCCGAAAAACGGGAGGAGACCGCCCGGCTGGTGCGTGAGCACGGGGCCGATCTGGGCATTGCCTGGGATGGTGATTTTGATCGCTGTTTTTTTTGGGACGCCGAGGGCAATTTTATTGAGGGCTATTATATCGTCGGTCTGCTGGCCCTGGAACTCCTGACCCAGGAACCGAATGGTAAGATCCTCCATGATCCACGTCTGGTTTGGAATACGCAGGAGCTGGTGCGGGGTGCAGGCGGTATCCCGGTGATGACCCGGACCGGTCATGCCTTTATCAAGGAGCGGATGCGTCAGGAAGACGCGATCTACGGCGGCGAGATGTCCGCCCATCATTATTTTCGGGATTTCGGCTACTGTGACTCGGGGATGATCCCCTGGCTGCTGATCTGCTCACTTCTTTCCAGAAAGAATGCAACACTCACCAGTCTGGTGCAGGATCGGATGGCGGCCTATCCGGTCTCAGGTGAGATCAACAGCGTGGTCGATGACCCGGATGCGGCCATTGCCCGGGTCAAGGCCCGATTTGCACAGGGGGAAGAAGATGACACCGACGGTCTGAGTGTGACTTTTCCCGACTTCCGGTTTAATATCCGCAAGTCCAATACCGAACCGCTGCTCCGACTCAACGTGGAGAGCCGCCATGATCCTGTTCTGCTGGCCAAAAAAACTAAAGAGCTGCTGGCTCTGATCAGGAAGAACAAAGAGTAGAAAGGATAATGTTCAAAGTTGATAGCCAATTTTAAGGAGAACATACCATGGTTAAAATCCAACCCGTAATCCTGGCCGGTGGTACCGGTTCCAGGTTGTGGCCCCTGTCGCGGGAGCTTTATCCCAAACAGCTCCTGCAGTTGATTGATGAGACGTCCCTGCTCCAGACCACGGTGCTGCGGGTCTGTCAACTGGCCGATGTCCTTCCTCCGGTGGTGGTGGTGGGCGAGGAACATCGTTTTATCACCCGCAGTCAGATTGATGCCCTGGCCGTTGCTGCAAATTATTCTATCCTGCTTGAACCCATTGGCCGCAATACCGCACCTGCGGTGTGCGGGGCCGTGGAGTTCTGCGCCCTGACAGACGATGAAGATACTATTCTTCTGGTACTGCCTGCTGATCATCTGATCCTGCGGCAGGAAGAATTTGCCAAGGCGGTACGACAGGCGGCGGAGCTCGCGGCTGCAGGGGCTATTGTCACCTTCGGCATTGAACCGCAGAGTCCGGAAACAGGGTATGGGTATATAGAGCGGGGCGAGGGCAGTTCTGTTCTCTCATTTAAGGAAAAACCTGATCTGGCCACGGCCATGGCTTATGTGCAGAGTGGAAATTACTTCTGGAATAGCGGGATGTTTGCTTTTTCCATCAAGACCTTTCGCGCCGAGATGGAGATCCATGCCCCAGAGATGCTCGCGGCCATGGCCGAAGCTGTTTGTCATGGTACGCGGGATGGAAAATTTTATCGCCTGGATAGCACTGCCATGGCCGCATCCCCCAGTGACTCCATTGATTATGCCTTGATGGAAAAGACTGATAAGGCTGCGGTAGTGGCGGCCAATCTTGACTGGAGTGATATCGGTTCCTGGAAGGCGTTGTGGGATGTGTCCAGCAAGGATGAGCGGGGTAATGTCAGCACCGGGGATGTGATCCTTGAAGATACCAAAAATTGTCTGGTCCGTTCGGAAAGTAAGCTGGTGGCAACCGTAGGCCTCGAAGACACGCTGGTGGTTGAGACTGCGGATGCGGTTCTGGTGGCGCCTCTGTCGCGGTCCCAGGATGTGAAAAAGATTGTGACCCGCCTGCAGAAGAAACAGCGTGATGAATTCCGGTTTCACCGGACGGTTTTTCGTCCATGGGGCAGTTATACGGTACTTGAACAGCAGCCGCGGTATCAGATTAAACGGATAACGGTCTATCCAGGGGAAAAACTGTCCCTGCAGATGCATCATCATCGGCATGAACACTGGGTGATTGTTACCGGAATTGCCCAGATCACCAATGGTGAGGAGATCTTTCTGTTGCATGAGAACCAGTCCACCTATATCCCGGCCGGCGTTCAGCATAGGCTGGAGAATCCAGGAGTTATCGCCCTGGAGCTCATAGAGGTGCAGAATGGCAGCTATCTGGGTGAGGACGATATCGTCCGCTTTGATGATGATTATGGCCGGGGAGCTGCCGGGAAACAGGTGACGGAGGACAGTTGAGACTTATCAGTCTGTGAGTGCTCCGCCACCATTCTGCCCCGTCCTTTGTATTCTGATCTCGCTCATCCACCAAGCTCTGTCTTCTGTTGCGCCAGATATGTCGATCGTCAGATGAAACGCATGGACGGTGGCGCCTATCTGAAATAAACTTTCGTGACCGGAAAGAAATAAACAGGAATCAAAAGAAGGTGTAATTGCAGGGGAGAGGGATTTTCTTCTTTAAATTACATATTATGAGAGAGGCACCGGGGTGTCTCTCTCATAATATGTCCTAAGGGCGTGGAGTTTTCTGGGTAAACTCCGTATCAGGGATTGGGGCCATTATGACAGCTCCAGCAACTTACTTGATAACCCGCTGGCCAGTTTTTCACTCCATATTCACCCGCATTGATGGTTTCTGCAACTTTTACCGCACTGTATGGGGTGCCGGCACTTGTTGTGCCATGACACTGGGTGCAGGTACTTTTATTGGCGCTTTGATGGCCACTTACCCAAGTCTGGCCAATCGGGTGCATGATATCATTGTGTGGACCACCGAAGGAAGGTTGGGTTATATGGCAGACTGTGCAGGTATCAACGGTTCCGGCATGGCCTTGCAGAAGGATTGACTGGATGTTGTCATTTGGTTGCGTTGAAGGATATTCAGCATGCTGACTGCCATGGCAGGCCTGGCAATAGATGCCCTGGTGTCCTCTAGAAAAGCGGTATAAGGTACCGCTGTTTTCACTGTGTGCCGCGTCGTGGCATTGGGCGCAACGAGGCTCATCCATCCAGGGTCTGCGTTTTGAGTTGGCTACTGCTGTGAGGTTGCCGTGACAGTCATAACAGGTTTTTCCTGCCGCAAACATGGCCCCGCGCAGACATTTTGTCTGAGCGCCGGGATGACACTTATAGCAGGTTCCTGTCATGGTCCCATCGTCAATGCCCACTGCTGCATGTCTTCCGTGGATGGCGCGGGACAGGCTGGGAAGACCAGGCTTTCCCGCAAGGCCAAGGGCATTTGAACTGTGGCAACTGGCGCAGAGTACAGGCCGTTGAGCCATGAGGCTGGTAGAGTGCTTTTGATCATGGAGTGTAAGGATGTTTTGTTTCACCTTGCCGGTGGCAATACCATGATTTGCTGAACCGTTGTCATTATGGCAGGCTGCGCAGTTCATTTCGGTAGAAACAGGGGCCACGGTCTGGGTGCTGGCTAAAATGTTGCCGTTGCCGTCCTTGGCTACAAGTTCAGCTACCTGATAGGGATAAGGTTTTGTCGGGTTGTTGTCCAGATATTCGGTGAGCGGTATTGCCTCGGCAACGAAATGGTCGCCGGCTGCGGTCATTCGTCCACTCAGGCCATTTCCTTTGAGACCAATATTGGGGGTAAGGGGTTGTGGCAGGCCAAAAAGTTTTTGTGCATATTGCCAGAAATTTGTTTTGTTATCAGATCTTGTGTTTCCAAGTATCCGATATTCAACGATAATATTGGAGGTGACAATGGCGGGTCCGTCACCACGGTGAATAACCTGCGCCAAGAGGGTGTTGTAAGGGGGGAGAACTGAAAAATCTTCATAGCTGGGATCCATGCAATGCATCCCCAGTTCATTCCAGGCAATGAGGGTGTATTGGCCATTCCCTTTTGGCGGGCTCCCTATCCCAGGAGGATTGGGAGAATGATTGATAATTGCGGGAAGAAAGAGAAGCATGCTGGACTTGGGCTGGGCTTCAGTAATGCCGGGTAGGGTTAAAAGGCAGATGATGCCAAGAACAGGTAGAGTGACGAGTTTTTTCATTTGCACAAAGTATTTCAAGAGATTGTTTTTTTTGCTACTTATGCCCATGATGTGCTCCTTTTGTTTGTCGTGCCGTTATGGCAGTTATTCAATACATCTGATTCAGATATCTTTTTAAGGAATCTGTTCAAGGCAAAGAATGATATTTATTCTCATTTTAACCAAAATAAGATGAAAGTCTGATTATTGCAAGGGGTAAAGGTCGATTTTATTTATTGGCTGCAATAATCAGTTTATTATAAGGTGGAGAGTTTGGCGCCAGGGAGGATGGAGAGCAAGCAAAAAAACGTTTCTACCTACGCAGGCAGAAACGTTTTTTTTAGAAAAAGTTGTGGAGGTTTATTGCAGAATTGTATTTCCGGTCCCCTGAATGAAAAAAACTGATTCTGTAATATTCCCTCATGTCAGATCGCTTTGACTGTGTTTTTATAACCTTACGAAATCATCAGGTCGGCACGTACGGTCTTGCGAGGGCCGCCATGTCCGGTTGTTGACCAGTCACGGATGGGGGCGATTGCCTCCATCTGTGACTGACGTCCAAAACTTCCCAGGCGGTCATGGATGGACTGCCAGATACATTCGGTATTCTTGTTAATCTCACATCGGCCACCCACCGATCCGCCGCAAGGGCCGTTCATCAGACTCTTGGCGCAACGGGCCACAGGACAGAGTCCGCCGGTGAGATGGAGGACGCAGTTGCCGCAACCGGCGCATTGTTCCGTCCAGATTCCCTGCTCGGCTGATCCGCCAAAGAAGGTGGTGTTCAGTGCCGGATAGACCATGGTCTCCTTGCGCAGATTGGCAATGAAGTTGACGCCGACTCCACAGGCCGTGGAGACAATGGCATCGTATTGACCTTTCCACTCATCTATGGTGTCAATATATTCCTTGTCGCACTGTCTGACCAGACTGCCCTCAATGACCTGAATGGTCTTGCCCTCTTTCTTCATGCCCAGACGGATCAGGGAAGCCAAGGCCGCCGCCTCGCGCTCGCCACCGGCGGAACAGACGGTGACGCAACCGCGACAGGCCAGAACCAGAACTCTGGAGCAATCTTTTACCATTTCTATAATTTCAGCCATCGGCTTACGTTCTGCGACAATCATCCTCTATTCTCCCTGATTTCAACTCTGAAAAGGACTTGGGCCAAGGGTACGGATCTTTTTATCCATTGCCACCCCAGCGGCCACAAATTCCGGGTGCAGCCCGCGGGGAAGATGGAACATCTCAATCCTTCCACTCTCAACATCGAGCTCTTCCAGGGCTTTTTTTACTGCCGCCACCCTTTTGGCAGCCCTGACACTTCCCTTGACATTGTGACAGCCATCCACCGGACAACCAACCACATAGACGCCATCGGCCCCGTCTTCAAAGGCCTGCAACAGGGTTGTCACCTGTACTTTTCCGGTACAGGGAACCCTGACCAAGGTAATGGTTGCGGGGAAACCAAGCTGCTGCAATTCTTTTCCCTTTTCAGCGCAACTCTGCTGTGACGCGTAATGACAACTGAACAGGGTTATCTTTGGTTCAAAACTCATTTTATATTCCTCGTCTTCATCAACGACTTTCGCGCACGTAGCCTCCTGCTTAAACTCCGCAGGCCGCGATTAACCGCGCATCTTCAGATTCATTCAGTCTGATTGCCCGGGCTGGACACTCCTCAACGCAGATCCCGCAGGCCCTGCATGCCTCAACATCAATGACTGCCACTCCCTGTTTATCAATCCTGGGAATTGACCAGGGACAGACGCGGACACAGGTGAGACAGGCGACACAGAGATCCCGTTCCACCTGGGCGGCCTTGCCCTTGTCAATCAGGTCCTGTTCGCTCACATAGCCTTCTTGCAGGGCCAGCTTGGCCAGGGCGCCCATGATCTCGGCAAAACGCACATCCTGCGGGCAGACAAAGATACAGGATTTGCACCCGGAACAGTACCAGAGAAAATCGGAACCCAGCAAGCGATCCTTCATCCCCATGCGGATCATGTGGATAATCTTTCGCGGATCAAACTCAGGAATGGCCTGACTGACTGGGCATATGCCGCTGCACGCCCCGCACGAAAAACAACTGTTCAGATGTTCGCCGCCTGGAACAGCAATAACCTCGCTGTTGAAGGCAGGATTAAGTGTACTGGCTTTTGTACTGGCTGGTTTTCCCATTTTGACAACCTAATTTGGCAATTCTTGCTTTTCTTCTTTCTTTTTCAAGCAGTGAAAAGAGAAAAAATCCTGACACCACGTTGACTGATACATTTCATAAAAGAAATTTATATCTACTTGAACAAGCCTTATTTGTCAACAGGGGAAAAACCATTATTAACTGATATCAGCAAGCCTTTGGTGAAGTTTTTTGCTTCAGGAGAGTGGCGCTACGCATGCTCATTAAGTCCTTGACTTTGCCCTTGCGGCAGACCATAAAGAAGAAGGAATTCAGAGAATAAACAGAAAATTATAGGGGTATGGTATGGAAAACACTGAGCGGGATATTATTTTAGATGCCCTGTCCATCCAGAAACGGATAGCGCAACTGGGAGAGGCAATCAGTCGTGATTATGCGGCCGGAAATCTGCTGGTAATTGGGGTTCTGAAAGGGGCTTTTGTCTTTATGGCTGATTTGGTCCGCGCTATTGATATCCCGCTGGCCATCGATTTTATCCAGGTTTCTTCCTATGGCAAGGGGGCGTCTTCATCCGGTGATATTATCCTGCGCAGCACACCTACCATTGCGGTACAGGGATATGACGTGCTGCTGGTGGAAGATATCATCGATAGTGGCCTGACCGTGCAATGGTTGATGGCTCATCTTGCCGACCAGGGGGCAAATTCAGTCAAGATCTGTGCCCTTATTGATAAAGCGGAACGCCGCACGCATCCGGTGCAGATTGATTATTGCGGTTTTTCTATTTCTCAAGGATTTCTTGTTGGGTATGGTCTTGATTTTAATGAAAAATACCGTAACTTGCCGATAATCTGTCACCTTAAGAATCCTGTCTAATCACAGCTCCTTTCGTGGTGTCCCCTCTTTATGTTTCGCTTTAGCGCTTTCTTCCTGATTTTTGTGACTGTTCTTGTTTTGACCGGCGGCCTTTCCTGGTTCGCGATTCGCAATTATCGAATGGCGGCGCCGGTGGCCCAGGAGAATTTGCGTGGTCTGGCCTTGACTATGGCAACTGCCATGGAAGGTGTAGCTGCCCGCGACCCTTCCTTAAAATCGCTGGCCTCGTTTCAGACCTCTGAGATTGCGTATGCGGCTATTCTTTCTGCCAATGGCAAGATCATTTTTCATACAAATTCCAATCTCATTGGTTCTGATGTAACGGATGAACGTTATCGGTCTCTTTTGATCAAGGGAGGCTTGAGTGAGAAGCGAATACAGTTGGGAACCGGTGAAATGGTTTATGAATTTCAGACCCCGGTCCATCTCGCAGGTCAGACCTGTATTCTCCGTCTTGCCCTGCATACCTGGCGCTCCGATACTGTCATACACCGGGCGCGTCAGGGGGTGACGGTCATCTTTTCTTTGTTGTTTCTGGGCTGGGGGCTGGGTCTAAGTATTATCTGGTTATTACGACAGCAGGGGCGGCGAGAGCGTCATCTTGCCCGTCAGCAAGAACTGGCGCGGTTAGGGGAGGTAGGGGCGGTGCTGGCCCATGAGATCCGTAACCCGCTGGCAGGTATCAAGGGATATGGCCAGCTCCTGGAAGAGAGGCTGGCTGATGGCAAAGAGCGGGGCTTTGCCGCCCTGATCGTCAGCGAGGCCCAACGCTTAGAAGGATTGGCCCATGACATCTTGCTCTATACCCGTCCTGATTCCTTAGCGGCGGCTTCATGTCAACTTTTGACCGTGGTGAGGGCCGTGCTGGCGTTGCTGGTGCCCCAGGCGAAGGAACAGGGCATCCAGCTTGTTTGCGAACTTCCCGATGACCTCATGGTTTCTTGTGCAGAGGATGGTCTTCATCAGCTCGTGCTTAATCTTCTCACGAATGGCATGCAGGCATCTGCTCTCTCTTCTCAGGCTGGAGTTATTATAGTTTCTGGACGACGGGCAGGAAAATGGGTGGAGCTCATGGTAACCGATAATGGTCCCGGTATTGCTGTTGAAATGCAGAAAGTATTATTTGAGCCCTTTCGGACCAATAAAGCCCGAGGTGCTGGTTTAGGGTTGGCGGTCTGTAAAAAGATTGTTGATGGTTGCGGTGGCAGTATAGAGGTAAAAAACAGAGTTGAAGGTGGGGCGGAATTTACAGTGCGATTGATAGCGGTTGAGAGCAAGGGAGAGATTAGATGAGCGGGCGCATCTTGATTGTTGAAGATGATACTACCTTTCGGGGGTTGCTTGCCGCTATTCTCGAAGATGCGGGCCATGAGGTGATCCAGGCGGTGGATGGTGCGGCGGGGCTGGTCAAGCTGCAACAAGAATCCTTTGACCTGGTGTTGTCTGATCTTAAGATGCCAAAAATGGGAGGGCTTGAGTTGTTTATGGCCAGTCGGAACGACCCTGCCGCTCCGCCCTTTGTCTTGATCACCGCCTTTGGCACGGTGGAAGAAGCGGTGTCGGCAATTAAAGACGGGGTCAGTGATTTTCTGACTAAGCCGCTCAAGGATCCTGCTACCTTGCGGGCCTTGGTTGATCGTTTGCTTACGGAGAATATTCGTAAGAGGCGGCTAACGGCCCTTGATGAGGTTGAGATGGTTGGATTGCCGCCACTTGATATCCTTTTTGCAGGTACGGCCATGGACAAAGTGCGTTGGCTAGTAGGTGAGGCTGCACCAACCGAGGCTACCGTGTTGATTGGAGGTGAGAGCGGCACCGGCAAGGAGTTGTTGGCCCGCTATATCCATCTTGTAAGTCCTCGCAAAGGTGGCCCGTTTATCGCGGTGAACTGTGCGGCTATCCCTGAAAACTTGCTGGAGAGCGAGCTCTTTGGCCATGAAAGGGGGGCCTTCACTGGTGCATCCACTACTCGTCAGGGGAAATTTGAACTGGCTGCCGGCGGCACTATCCTGCTCGATGAGATTGGTGAAATGGTTCTGCCGATGCAGGCAAAAATATTGCGCATCCTTCAGGAACGCAGTTTTCAGAGGGTAGGAGGCAGTCGGGATATCCATGCCAATGTGCGGGTTTTGGCCGCCACCAATCGTGATTTGGCCCAGGAGATTGCCAACGGTCGCTTTCGTGAAGACCTTTTTTATCGCTTGAATGTTTTTCCTGTAACCCTGCCTTCCTTGTGTGATCGCCTTGATGCCATTGATGATCTGGCTAATTTTTTTGTCCGTCTGCATAGTAGGAGTATGGGAAAAGAGATTTCGGGAATAGCTATTTCGGCACTCAGGGCCCTCCACACTTACCACTGGCCTGGTAACATTCGTGAGCTGCAAAATGTCCTGGAGCGGGCGGTTATTCTGGCACGGGGTGAGATAAAACGAGCGGAGCTTCCTGAACTCTTGCAGGGTGAAAATAAAAAAAAATTAAATGAGAGTACAACTGTTTCTTTGGGCGGCATTCCGCCTGCAGAAAGTGGCATGCTGAAAGAGGCGGAACGTCAGGCGATTATGATGGCCCTCCAGACTACTGATGGCAATCGACGTTTAGCTGCCGATCGCTTGGGGATTTCACGGCGCACTCTTCAGTATCGTCTGAAAGAATATGGACTGGCTGATGAGGAAAGGGAAGAGTAATGGTGCAATTTTTTCATAGTTAGTGCAAAAAGTGCACTGACCTTTTTATGTTAAGGGTGACTGTAAAAATGAAATCTATTAAAATTCTATGAATTTTAATAAGTTATGAAAAAATCCCCAAGTGGCACAGATTGTGAAATACTGGTGGCATAACGTTTGATAGGGATGGCCCTTGTCAAAGAGCACAAGCAGATGTCAACCAGTTTCAAATCACAAGGAGAAAATGAACATGAAAACAAAACGAATGATAGCCCTGACCCTAGCCGCAATTTTTGCAATGACCCTGGTGGGCGAGGCCATGGCCGCCACTAAATTGCAAACGAAAACCCAGACGCGTACCCCAACTTCAACCTGCGTTCCCCGCAGGTAATTATTCAAGTAAACTTACCAAGGAAAAATAAATCATGAAAACCAGAAGAATAATGGTATTGGGACTGGCCGTGACGTGTGCAATGTCGTTGGCCGGTGAGGCAATGGCTCGCGGCGGGAATGGTGGTGGAAATGGTGGTGGGAATGGAAGCGGGAGCGGAATCCATACACCCGGCACTGGCACTACATCAACTACAACCACCCGTCCGGTTGGTTCACAACGTCGTGATGGCACGTTTCTGACCACTGGTACGACCGCCAATGGTTCCACCTCTCGTCCGGTCAATGGCAATGGATTGCGGGACGGGAGTCGTTTGACCACCAAAACCGTGCCGGTAACAGCTCCATAAATCAATAAGAATTAGTTCCAGCGGAGGGCGGAGACGTCCTCCGCTTTGTGTTATGCGACCAATATTACTCATCATCTCTTCTCTGCTGATCCTTTTTGTGTCTTTCCCGTTTTCCGCGCAGGCCTTCTGGGGAACTGAGCAAGGGAATCATCAACCTCTAAATCTTGAATCCGGTTACGATGTCAATACCGTAACCACTGTAACTGGTCAGATCCTCTCGGTTCAGGCCGGTGCTGATCGTCATAATCTCCAGTTGGAGATTGAAGGCGGTGGAGCTAGAATGATCATTTGTCTTGGTCCCCAACGCTATTGGGTTGACCAGGGTATGCCTTTAAAAGAGGGCGACAAGGTGACGGTTCGCGGCTCTAAAGCCCAGGGACAGGATGGGGTTATCTATATTCTGGCTCAGAAAATTACGGAAATCGATCAAGGGGTTGCGGTTGTCCTCCGCGATGAGTCCGGGCATCCGAATTGGGCTGGTGGGAGAATGAGGTCTGGGAGTGAAGTGGGTGGTGGGGGAGGAGGTAGTGGCCGTGGCCGAAGTGATGGCGGTAGAGGAGGGCGAGGTGGTGGTCGGTAATAAAATCTCCTTATTTGATGTTGTTGCACCGCAAGGGTCTATGCTACGCATTGGAAATAGAAAAAAGTCGCTGTCCCTATTTTGCCGCGATATGATCCTGCATAGTTATAAAGGAAAAAAAGAATATGAAATGGTACGGCTATTTTTTAGCAGTAGCTGTTGTGGGAATATTGGTTACGGGTTGTATGTCGCATCAGGGACAACCGGATAACACTGCCTCGGGAGCTTTGGCTGGCGGTGCCACGGGTGTGATCATCGGTAGTATGGCTCGGCATCCGGGTCCCGGTGCGCTCGTCGGTGGAGCTATTGGAGCTTTGGCTGGTGGTGCCATCGGACATGGTATGGATCAGGTTCAGGATGCACAGTTGCAGGCGCGAGCCTCGCAGGCTATGCAGCGGGTCGAACAGCATCCGCCGTTGACGGTTGTGGACGTAAAATCGCTGGTGCAGGCAGGGATCAGCGATGATCTCGTCATCAGTCAAATTCGTAATTCTCGGACAGTTTATCACCTCAACACTGCGGATATTATTGATCTGAAAAAGGCGAGGGTCAGTGAAAAGATTATTGACTGCATGATCAATACACCGACCGAGATTCAGTCTGCCGAGGTGACGGGTGTGACAAGAACTGTATTACCAGCACCGCTGGCTGAACAGGTTGTCGTGGCTCCGGGTCCGGACTACATCTGGGTGGATGGCTCGTGGCTCTGGTTTGCGGATCGTCGGGTCTGGCATTCCGGCTATTGGCATCAACCGCTGCGATATGGGCATTATGGATGGAGAAGATGGTAACCCTGTGAAATTCTGGTTTATATGTGCTTCATTCTGTTTTGAATTTTACTCGCGCAGATCAAGCAGATATGAGAAACTTATTTTTCAAGACCTGACCTTTTTTCTCAAAAATCAAACAAGAAGTTTTTTTATGAAAAATTCAACCAAAAAAGAGAACACAATGAAAAAATTAGCAATTGTTCTGTCATGCTGTGCCCTTACCCTCTCTGCT
This sequence comes from uncultured Desulfobulbaceae bacterium, assembly GCA_903887485.1. GTDB lineage: Bacteria > Desulfobacterota > Desulfobulbia > Desulfobulbales > Desulfocapsaceae > UBA2270. Next base: position 30,877 of record CAISPV010000117.1, read on the forward strand.
ACGGCCGCTTCTGCTGCGGGAGTTTATATCAGCGGCAAGCTGGGAGTTACTGTGACTCCCACGTTAACTGCAAGTGGAGCTGATGGCTGGGGAACTTGGGCCGACGACATATCATTCGATACGGGATTGGCAATCAATGGTGCAATCGGCTACGATTTTGACACCTTCAGGGCTGAAGTTGAAGTTGGATATCAAAAGAATGATTTCGACTCCTCAGAAAACTACAATAATGGAATTTATACTGGAACGACTTCATTTGTTAATGGGGATTTGACATCAAACTCTCTTTTTGCCAATGGCTACTATGATTTCAAAAACAACAGTCCTCTTGTACCCTACTTAGGTGCTGGTATTGGTTACGCCAATGTTGAACTTAACCATATAAGATCTGATGCCGGTTACGGTAGCTACAGTAACGACGATAGCGTCTTCGCTTACCAGTTGATGGCTGGCGTCTCTTATGCCATCAACAAAAACGTGGCCATTGATCTCTCCTACCGTTATGTAGGTGCTGCCAATCCTTCGTTTGATGAAGGTTATGGGTCCACGACTGACTTTGAGTTCTCCAGCCACAACTTTTTGCTGGGCGCACGGTACACATTCTAATTAGATTAACAGGGGGCTTTTCCCTTCCGCCCCCAAAAATGTAATTTATGGCGTTGATGACAATATATCATCAGCGCCATTTAACCTTATTTTTCCTCATCGAACAGAATGATGTTTCTACTGCTAATAATGCCCAGTTTTGTCATGGCCTGTACCGATCTTGCTCTCGTTACCAACTGAAATTTAAAAAAGTACTAACAATCCCGCTCCCAGGCGGAGAGTATCTACAAAAAATTTTACAGGGAAATTTTTAATGGTTTCAGCCTGGAGTAATTCATGTCGTGATTAGCCATAGCTTTGGTTTAGAAGCCTACGGTTTTGCCGTTGGTGATTTAACTTGCTGTAGTTATTGTTTGTAATTTCATCAAAACAAGGAAAATTCGATGCATTTCCGGAGAATCACCTCATTGACCATGTTGTTTTCTTTTGTCCTCTGTATTCTCACCAGTATCATCCTCTACATAGTTCCGGAAGGGCGGATTGCCTATTGGTCGGATTGGCAGTTGTGGAGTCTGACTAAGACCGAGTGGGGGAACTTGCACCTCAATCTCGGTTTCCTTTTTCTGATCACCGGCTTGCTTCACATTTCCTACAATTGGAGTGTGATTGTAGCTTATATGAAAAATAAGGCCAGGAAGCTCAAGATTTTTACTGCTAGTTTTAATGTGGCTCTGGTTTTGACTCTGGTGGTGGGACTCGGTACGTATTGGAAGATTCCCCCCATGTCCAGCGTACTGAAATTTGGACATTATCTTAAGGATGCCGCGGGTAAAAAATATGGTGAGCCGCCCTATGCGCACGCTGAGCTTTCCCCTCTTGCCTCTTTTTACAGGAAAGCGGAGATTGATCCGGTAAAGGCCATGGAACTCTTGGCCAAGGCTGGGATTATTATGGATAATGATAAACAAACAGTTGCCGCAATCGCTGTTCGTAACAATATGACCCCCATGACTCTATTTGAAATAATCAAACCTGCCATAACTGTTGTGGAACCGACATTCGTCATTTTCCCGGATGAGCCGTTGCCTGGGTTTGGTAAAAAGATACTGTCCGAAATTTGTACCGAATATAATTTGCAGTCTGCCTTGATTATTCAAGGATTGGCCAAAGAAAATATTACGGCTAGGCCGGAGCAGACGATTCGGGAGATTGCTGAGGCAGCCGACATGGACCCCCACGCATTTTATGCTCTCCTCCATCAAGTGGTCATTGAACAAAACAAATAGTCGCTCTTGCTCCTGGCCTATGAACTTTTTCCGTACAGAAGGCGATATTATTTAGATACAAAGGATTATTTCCCCAGACAGAATTGTTGGAAGATCAGATCCAGAATATCTTCGGTAGTGGTAATGCCGACAATGGCATCAAGCTCGGCCAGACATTCCTGGAGGTCGATAGCCAGCAGATCGCTGGTGGTTCCGGTCTGTAGCCCATCCAGCGCCTGGTTGCTGGCCGTATAGGCTCGAGTCAGGGCATCTTTGTGGCGGAGATTTGGCGCACAGCCATCTTCCTCCCACTGCTCCCTGTTGCCGACCACGGCTTTGAAAATGGCCTGTTTCAGTTCGGTGATTCCTTGTTGTTTCTTGGCCGAGATCAATACCTGCGCCAAGGCGTGATTGCCAAATTCAGTGAGGTCGGGCAGTCCTTGCGGCAATTGATCCATCTTGTTGGCAACCAGGATCACCGGCTTATGCTGGATACTGTGAAACAGCTCATGATCCGCAGCCCTGATCCCCTTTGTCAGATCAATCATGAAAAGGACAAGATCTGCCTGTTGTATTTGTTGCTTCGCTCGCTGGATTCCCAGCTCTTCAACCTCTTCGGCGTTATCACGAATCCCGGCGGTATCAACGATGCGCACCGGCACCCCTTCAATATCAACATATTCTTCAATGGTATCCCGGGTGGTTCCGGGAATGGCGGTGACCAGAGCCCGTTCTTCCTGGAGGAGGGTATTAAGCAGGCTGGACTTGCCCACATTGGGCAGCCCGGCAATGACCACGGTAATCCCTTCCCGGAAGATCTTGCCTTGATCAGCATTGCGCAGCAGGACAGCAAGGGGGGCTCTGACGCTTACCTCAAGCTGCAGGGTCAATTCGCCATGATTGATAATCTCGTGGTCTTCGTCAGGAAAATCAATGGCGACCTCGACAATGGCCCGCATGTGCATCAAGGCCTGGCGGATGGCGTCGACCTGGTCATAGAGCCTGCCGGAGAGTTGGCCCTGAGCCATCTCGATCCCTTTTCTGGTCCTGGCCGAGAGGAGATCAATCACCGCCTCAGCTCGGGTCAGATCGATGCGGCCATTCAAGAAGGCGCGTTTGGTGAATTCTCCAGGGTCGGCCAGACGAACCGGATAATGGAGCAGGAGTAGTTCAAGGATGGATTGGAGGACAAGGAAGTTGCCGTGCCCATGGATCTCAACCACATCCTCACGGGTATAGGTACTGGGGGCGCGCATATAAACGGCCAGAACCTCGTCCACGATTTTTTTTTGTCCGGAGATCCCAGATGCGAGAATATGGCCGTAATAGAGCTGATGACTGCGGAAGGAGCAGGAGGTGTCGTGGGGTTTGAAGATCTGCTGCAGAACGGCAAAGGCCTGGAGCCCGCTCATGCGGATTACCCCAATCCCCCCGGCGCCTGGGGGGGTGGAAATGGCGGCGATAGTATCGTTCGTCTCGTTTTCAGCAGCCATTATCAAACAACCTTTGTCTCCTTGACCATTTTGGTGCGAGGATTTTATTCGTTCTCGCTATTCTCGGTTGTGGGTTTGCTGCTTTTGCGCCTTCTGCCTCGGGATGAAGGGCGTTTTTTTGGATTGCCGTCGGTGCTACCGCCAGTGTTACCACCGGTCTTGGGTTTGCCTGGCTTATAAATAAGGATTTTTTTAAACAAGCCGTCACCTACACTGCGGCTACGGATCTCTTTATCATCCTGCAAGGCCATGTGCACAACACGTCGTTCGGATGGGTTCAATGAAGGGATGACCTGGGTCTTGCCATCCTCCTTGACGAGCGTTGCCAGTTCTCTGGCCAGATCCTGTAATTCGTCTTGTCGTTTTTCCCGGAAATCACCCACATCAATGGAGATCCGTACCCGTTCCGAGATCTTTCTGGCGGTTATCTTGCGGAGCAGATACTGCAGGCTGTCCAGGATCTTTCCTTCCTGTCCGGTAAGGTCTTCTTCAAAATCGCCGATTATGTGACATCTTACGGAACTCCCTTGTGCTTCAATTTCTACCTTTGAGGGAAGGCCCATCAATTGGAGCAAAAGTGTAAGCTCGTGTTGTACCCCATCAATACTTTCCTGGCTGAGTGGTTCTTCTGAGCTGGGAGCAAGGGGCAAGTCATCCTCGTCATCCTCGCCGGTCAGAGGCTCACCCTCAATGCTTTCATCTGTTGGGATGGTTGGATGCTGAACGGGTGCTTTGACTTCTGGGGCAGGTGCCTGCGGGACAGGAAGAGTTAGTTTCCTTGCTACCGGCGGTGCAAGCTCTGTTTCAGTGGCAGCAGAAACAGCCTCTTTCACCCTGGCACGGATATGGGCCTTCTTGCGGATAAAACCAAAAATACCGGTAGAACCTGTTTCTATTACCTCAATATCCAAGTGTTCCTGGGGCACTTGCAAAGTATCACAGGCCTGCTTGATTACATCTGCTACTGTTTTTCCAAAAAAATCTTTTTTCTCTAAAGACATAGGCTATCCTTCAATGGTTACTTAAATGGTTGTTTATCATAACTACTCGGGTGGTTAGTCTGAAGGCGTGATGATTGAAGTCTCCCAATCGTCACGCCTTATTTGTCCTTAAAAACCTTCGGTCTTCAGTCTACTTACCTGAACAGTTACCATTTATCGTTTAATAATCGGTGGTTCCCTGTGCGCAAGGGGATCAAAGAGGCGCGCAATATAAAGGGGATACCCAGAATGGAACAACTACGCTACCAATGGTTTATTGGTTTGTTTGTTGATCAAATATTGCTGCAGGATAGCCAGCAGATTGTTGATAAACCAGTATAGAACCAGACCGGATGCAAAATTCAAAAACATAAAGGTAAACATGATCGGCAAAAACATCATGATCTTGGCCTGGGTGGGGTCGGCAGTGGAGGGTGTCATCTTCTGCTGCAGGAACATGGAGGCCCCCATGAGCAGGGTGAGTACCGGGATCCCTCCCAGATAGGGAATATCAAACCCAAGCATCAGGCGATCAGGGGCGGAAAGGTCGGTGATCCAGAGCATGAAAGGGGCATGCCGTAGCTCAATACACATGAGCAGCACCTTGTACAGGGCAAAAAATACCGGGATCTGGAGAACCATGGGCAGACAGCCGCCAAGGGGATTCACCTTGTAGGTCTTGTACAGATTCATGACCTCCTTGTTCATCATGGCTGGATCGTCTTTGTACTTTTCCTTGATCTTGGCCATTTTTGGCTGCAACTTCTGCATGTTTTTCATGGACTTGAGTCCCTTCTGGGCAATAGGCCAGAAGGCAAGTTTGAAGGCAACCGTTACCAGGATAATGGCGATCCCGTAATTCTTCAAATAAGTATGGAAAAAATTCAACAGCCAGAGTGTGGGTTTGGCCATGACATCAAACCAGCCGAAATTAACGGCTTTGTCCAGGTTGTATCCTGTCTTTTGGAGCAGGGAAAGCTTCTTGGGGCCAAAATATACCCGATACTTATAAATCTTTTCCTGGCCGGGCTGCAACGCGTCGAGTGCGCCGCCAACCTGCATGGTTACCAGCTTATCCGTTTGCTGCATGGTCACGCTGGTGCCGCCTTCATTTTCGGGCAGGATCCCGCACATAAAATAAGTGCTGTCGTAAGCGGCCCAGTCCACTTTTCCTTGCACGGTCTTGGGCTCACCGGTTATTTCCTTGGTTTTGAATTCCTGGCGCTGACCATCCATAAAGATTGCCGGGCCGACAAAAAGGGAGGTTGTGGAGCCCTTAGCGGCTTCTTCAAAGGGAAGGTTGGCCTGGTGCAATAGGGCTGAACCCTGCAGAGGTTTGGCGGAACCATTTTTTACCCGGACAACGAGTTCCAACAGATAGGTATTGCGGTCAAAACGGTAGGTTCGCTCCAGCTCAAGACCGGACTCGGTAATGCCTTTCATTGTCAGTGTGCTGGTGGTTTCAGCACCGGCAAACTGCACTTTGTCGGTGCTTGAACTATAAAAGGTATTGGCAGCGGCCACGTCTCCCCATGAAAATGTCAAGGGGAACCCTTCCTGCTCTGTGGTCTTGACCAGTTGTACTCCCGGTGAGTTTTTGGCTAGGCTTGCCTTGTAATCTTTCAGGATGAAACTCTTGATGGCCCCGCTATTTTCAGTGATCACCGCACTATAGAGATCCGTCTCTACGTTAATCTCACGAATCGTATGATCTGACGAAACAGAGGGTGGCAAAGACTGTTTCAGCGCTTCTTGTTTTGGGGGTGTTGCCTGGCCCGTCTGATTGAGGGCAGGTGGTGTGGTGACAGAGGATACAGACGTTTGAGTCGCTGGATCTTTTACTGCCTTTTTAGAATCAAAACCCACGAAGAAATATTGATAGCCAACCAGAATAACAAACGAAATGACGACAGCCAGAAGTGCTCTATAGGTATCCATGCCATATTCCTGAAATGATTCGCTCCATCAAAGAGAGCCTTTCTGCAAAAAAATCCTGTTTTAATCTTTCGGAGACCTGTTCTTGCCAATCATCGCTTCTCCGCCAGAGGGAGGTCTCAGGGAACAGGATCATAACCACCCCGGCAGAATGGATGACAGCGCAGGAGGCGACGAGTGGCGAGATAGATGCCACGCCATGCGCCATAGCGTTCTATTGCTTCCATCGCATAGATTGAGCAGGTGGGAGTAAAGCGACAGCCAGGGGGGAGTAGGGGAGAGATAAGATACCGATACCCCTTGATAAACCAGATAAATATTCTCTTTATGGACAGATTCATATTCATAGCAGATAGCCTCCAGGCTTCACGCTACTCGACCACAAGCTGCCGTCACTGCTTGATTGATATCAGCAGTTGAGCCAAAATTTACTCCCGGACGAATGGCAAAAATAATATCAGCACATTCTGGGTACAATTCCCGATGCAGGCGAAAAGACTCTCTTATTATCCGTTTGATTCTATTTCTCTTCACGGCCCCTTTGATCTGCCTGTGTACACTGATCCCAATCCTGTTCTGTTCGAGGTTGTTGAGGTGTACGATCAGGGTAAAACCTTTGCCATGCAATCGCTTGCCCTGTTTGTACACCTGCTCAAACTCCCACCCCTTACGCAGTAGATGATTTTTCTGGAGTTTGAACACCTCGTCACAATCAGGCAGACAGCCGTTTCCGTCCCTTGGCGCGGCGGGCGCTTAAAATAGAACGACCGGCAGCGGTGCTCATACGATGACGAAAACCATGCTTACGTTTCATCTTGATATTACTTGGTTGAAAGGTACGTTTACTCATCACTCACTCCTGATTCATGATATTCATGAATGTTTCTAATTGTATCAGCCGGAATGCTGGATTTACTAAGTTTTTTTGATTCTTCCGGCCATCTGAATAAAATAATCCTGCTTGACCCTTTGTTGAAAGAGGACATGGTGCAGGTATAAAAATAAAAAGAAGATTATAAACACAGATGCTGGTAACTGTCAAACATTTTCATGGCTCTTTTGGGCTTCACTTGCAGAAGCATGAAAGCTGTGCTACTTTTCAGTGTGTTAGAGTTTCCTTCGTCAATCTTTTTTGAGAGTTGTGTGGTTTTATGCCTATTATGCCCATACCCCCTGAAACAACACTGACAGATATAGACTGGAATCTGCTGTGGCAGAATGCGAGAAAACAGAAGTCCTGGTCGAGCAAGGGGGCGGCTGACTGGGATAAAAAGGCAGCTTCCTTTGCCACCAGAAATGTGGGTAATTCGTATGTCTCTCTTTTGCTGGAGCGTCTGCCGCTTAGTCCAGATCGAACCATTCTTGACATGGGGTCTGGGCCGGGAACACTGGCTATTCCCCTGGCGGGGCAGGTTCGCTCAGTAACCGCAGTTGATTATTCAGCAGGGATGCTAGGGGTGCTGACCAGACAGGCCCAGGAAAAAAATATCCAGAATATCCGAACCATTCAAGGGGCATGGGAAGATGACTGGCAGCAATTGGGAATAGAAAAACACGATATTGCCATTGCTTCCCGGTCGCTGGCGGTTGACAACCTCTCCCTTGCCCTGCAGAAACTGAGCGACCATGCCGGCGAGTATGTCTTCATCGCCGATCGGATCTCGCCCACTCCTTTTGATCCGGCCGCCTTTGCCGCCATTGGCCGTGAGTTTCAGTCTGGCCCGGATTATATCTACACCGTCAACATCCTCTACACCATGGGTATCCATCCCTGTATCGATATCCTGAAACTGGACCGGGATTCGGTGTTTACTGACCGGGAAGAGGCCCTGCAGGCCTACGGCTGGATGTTCAAAGACCTCATCGCCAAGGAAGAAGACGCGTTACGGCGCTATATCGAGTCCAGGATCATCACCTCTGAGGGAAATCAGATTACCATCCGCCGCGAACATCCTCCCCAGTGGGCCCTTATCTGGTGGAAAAAAGACTGTCCTTTGGAGCAAGAATGTCACAAGAAATAAGCCGTTATAAAAAAATAACACCATCATTGGAATGGCAAAAACGGCATAAGGAGCCGTAACGAAATGGAAAAGAATGCAATGGTTATTTCGCAACGGCTCCTAAATACTTACGATGTCGCTGTGATTGGTGCCGGCCATGCCGGTTGTGAGGCCGCCCTGACTGCCGCCAGGATGGGATGCAAGACCCTGGTCGTGGTTATTAATGTCGACACCATCGGCGCCATGTCCTGTAACCCGGCCATTGGCGGTTTGGCCAAGGGGCATCTGGTGCGGGAGATCGACGCACTCGGCGGCGAGATGGCCAGGAATATTGATGCCACCTCCATCCAGTTCCGGCGTCTCAACACCAGCAAGGGTCCGGCCGTTCGTTCTTCCCGGGCCCAGGCCGATCGTCTGCTGTACCGTCTGCGGATGAAGTCCATTCTCGAGAATCAGGAGAATTTGGAGATCCGCCAGGCCGTGGTTGATTCGCTGTTGGTGGAAGATGGCCGGATCTGCGGGCTTGTCACCTCGCTCGAGGAAGAGATCCGGGTGAAGGCCGTGGTGGTGGCCACCGGCACCTTCCTCAACGGTCTGATCCATGTGGGCCTCAAACATTTTCCGGCCGGCCGCATGGGGGATAGCCCCTCAACCAGTCTGGCCCGATGGTTCAAGGAAGCCGGGTTCCGGGTGGGGCGGATGAAGACCGGGACGGTGCCGCGGATTGCCGCTGGCAGTATCAATTACTCCGAACTGGAAATTCAGCACAGTGATCAGCCGCCCGTCCATTTTTCCTTTGATAATGCAGGGGAGTATGCCCTGCCTCAGCGGCCCTGTTATATCACCTATACCAATAGCCAGACCCATGCCGTAATCCGGGCCGGCATCGACAAGTCCCCCATGTACACCGGGATCATTGAAGGGATCGGGGCCAGGTACTGTCCATCGATTGAGGACAAGGTCATGCGCTTCCCGGACAAAGAGCGGCATCAGGTCTTTCTGGAGCCGGAGGGGCTGAATACCACCGAGGTCTATCCCAACGGTTTGCCCACCAGTCTGCCGCTCGCCACCCAGGTGGCTATGATCCAGAGCATTAAAGGGCTGGAGCAGGCCCGGATCATCCGCCCCGGTTACGCCATTGAATATGATTATGTGGATCCCCTGGAACTCAAGCCGTCGCTGGAGACCAAACGCATCCACGGTCTGTTTCTGGCCGGGCAGATCAACGGCACCTCGGGCTATGAGGAGGCCGCTGCCCAAGGGTTGATGGCGGCGATCAATGCCGTCCATCATGTCAGGGGCCAGGAACCGCTGGTGCTCGATCGTTCCCAGGCCTATATCGGGGTGCTCATTGATGATCTGGTCACCTGCGGCACCAAGGAGCCGTATCGGCTCTTTACCTCGCGGGCCGAATACCGGCTGCTGTTGCGTGAGGATAACGCCGACACCCGTCTCTGTCAGATCGGCCATGATATCGGCCTGCTGGATGAGCAGGCGTATCAGCGCTATCGGGAAAAACAGAGCGCTATTGAGCAGGGTGTGCTTCTGCTTGAATCCATTCTGATAAAGCCGGATAAAGCGATCAATGATGCCCTGCTGGCCCAGGGGAGCGTTGAGCTCAAACAGAAGATGTCGCTTGCCGAACTCCTGCGCCGCCCCGAACTGGGCCTGGAGCAACTGGCGCGATTGCCCATGGCCGCCGAGACCCAGGGGCGTGTCTTGCAACTGGCAAACTCATCGGTCCGGGATGAGATCCAGTTACAGATCAAGTTTCATGGCTACATCCAGCGTCAGCAGGAACAGGTGGACAGGTTCAAAAAGATGGAGGCGATGGCCCTGCCGGAAGACCTTGAATATAAAGGGCTGGCCGGTCTTTCCAATGAGGTGGTGCAGAAATTGACCACGGTGCGGCCCTTGTCCCTTGGTCAGGCCTCACGGATCTCAGGGATTACCCCGGCGGCGATTTCCGTCCTCCAGGTCCATCTGAAAAAGATGGAAAAGAATAAATAGGTGCGCCTTTCATGATGACCTTCCCCAATATCGATCCCATTCTTTTCTCCATTGGTCCCCTGCATATCCGCTGGTACGGCCTGATGTATGTGCTGGGATTTATGGCCAGTTATTTCCTGGTGCGCCGGCAGATCCGGCTCTTTGCGTATCAGGAGCTGGAGGCGTATTTTGAAAATCTGAATCTGGCGCTCATCCTCTCAGTGGTGCTCGGTGGCCGTCTTGGCTATGTCCTCTTTTATAATTTTTCTTATTACCTGCATCATCCCCTGGAGATTCCGGCAACCTGGACCGGCGGCATGTCGTTCCATGGCGCCTGTATCGGGGTACTGGTGGGTGGGTGGCTCTATGCGCGGAAAACGAAACTTGATTACTGGAAGGCGGCGGATATCTATGTGGTGACCGTGCCCATTGGTCTGGGCTTCGGCAGGCTGGGCAATTTTATCAATGGCGAGCTCTATGGTCGGGTCACCGATCTCCCCTGGGGGATGATCTTTCCCGGAGGCGGTCCCCTGGCCCGGCATCCTTCACAACTCTACGAGATGTTTCTGGAAGGGGTGGTGCTTTTTTCCATCCTTTGGTCGCAGAAACATCGGCCCTGGCAGCGAAATCCCCGCTGGCCGCATGGCAGTATGGTCTTTCTCTTCCTCATCTGCTACGGTTCGTTTCGATTTCTGGTGGAAACGGTGCGGGAGCCGGATCCGCAGCTCGGTATTCTCTTTGGCCTGCTGACCATGGGCCAGCTGCTCAGCAGCCTGATGATCGTCAGCGGCCTGCTGCTCTGGCTTGTTTTCTGGCGGCGGCAGAGTAGGTAAAAACGATTGTTTGTGGGCTTTCCAGAGCGAGCGTTTTATTTGAAGTCCAGGGCTATTGGGCAGTGGTCTGATCCCTGGATGTCGGCCAGGATCTCGGCGCCAATTATTCGTGTTTTGCTGGCGGGATCAACGAAGAAATAGTCAATACGCCAGCCGATGTTCCGCTCGCGGGCATTGCTGCGGTAACTCCACCAGGAATAATTCCCCGGCTTCTGATTGTACTGCCGGAAGGTATCAATCCATCCCCCCTCGATATACGAATCCATCCATTGCCGTTCTTCAGGAGTGAAACCGGCGTTCTTTACATTGGCCTCCGGGTTGGCCAGGTCTTTTTCAGTATGGGCGACATTGAAATCACCACAGACCACCACCGATTTCGTGCGGGCCAGCTCTTCAACAAATTTCTGCACCGTGTGATTGAATTCTTGCTTGAGGTCTAACCTGCTCAGGTCGTGGCGGGAGTTGGGGAAATAACAGTTCACAAAATAGAAATCGCCAAATTCCAGGGTCAGGACTCGCCCTTCTTCGTCAAAACGGGGATCGCCAATGCCATGATAGACCTTGTCTGCCGGTACCCGGCTGTAAATGGTCACCCCGGCGTAGCCTTTTCTGCGGGCAGGATGGAAATAGCTGGTATATCCGGTTAGCTCCCGCACCGACTCCGGCAACTGTTCAGGGACGGCCTTGATCTCCTGGAGGGCCAGGATATCGGGGGCCAGCTCCCGCACGATCTCGGTGAAGCCGTTTTTGGCCACTGCCCGCAACCCATTGACATTCCAGGAGATCATCCGCTTGATCCCGGATTGCCTTGCGGGTGGTGCTGTCCTGATCTTTCTGGGGGTTACGCCGATCCGGGGACAGAAGGCGGTAAGGACGCAGCTCTCACAGTGCGGCCCCACCGGTCGGCAGGTTCCCTGGCCAAAGGCCACCAGCAGGGAGTTGACCCGGATCCAGTAGCGTTCAGGAAGCTTTTCTCGCAGGGCCATCTCGGTCTGCAAGGGGTTTTCTGTTTGTACATAGCCCCAGATGTTCATGATCCGGTGGACATGGGTGTCGACACAGATCGCCGGCTGGCCAAACCCCTGGGCCCGAACCAGATTGGCGGTCTTCCGGCCCACGCCCGGCAGGGAAGTGAGCTGGTCGATCTCGCTTGGCACCTGCGAGGCAAATTTCTGCTCAAGGATGGCGGGCAGGGTGGCCAGATAGCGGGCCTTGTTCTTGTAGAATCCCACCGGGTAGATGAGCTGTTGCAGGGTTTTTTCGTCGAGTGCGGCCAGGGCCTGGGGGGTAGGGGCTCTGGCAAAGAGGCGGGCGGCGGCCTGGGCGGTCACCTCATCTCTGGTCCGGGCCGAAAGGATGGTCGCCACCAGGACCTTGAAGGGGTCATGGGTCTGCACGGCAATCAGATCCACCACCGGCACCTGATAGTTCCGCACCTCCTGTTCCAGGATCTGTAAGGCCTGTTCAATATTAAAAGGCATCGGCGAGTTGAAGGGGTGAAGATTAATCGTCCTGTTCTGATTTTTTATTGCATCTCGAATACCTTTTCGCATCTTTTTAACAAACACACAATACCATTCATTTTTTTCTGAAAATTATTGACAAGCAGCAGGCAACGCCGTAAGAATATGTGCCTGGTCATGATTGGACAAATTTGGACAATAGTGGATGGCAATGGATAAGACATTTATCTCAATCAAGGGTGTGGCTGAAAAGCTGGGTGTTTCTGAGAAGACCATTTATCGGATGGTCGGTGACAACCAGATTCCCTTTGCGGTCAAGATCGGCGGGCAATGGCGTTTCAAGGCCGACGAGGTCGTTGACTGGATCGACAATCAGAAACAGCCGGCCGCCACCGTACCCCGGCAAAAAACGGATTATCATATCTCCCTGGCCTCTGCCCTGGAGAACGGGGCGGTTCTCTATCGGATCCATGGCACCAATCGGGACGAGATCATCGATGAGCTGCTGGCGGCCCTGCCCTATTCGGCCAACCTTGATCCCAAGGCCATCAAGATCTCCGTGCTGTCGCGGGAGTCGGTGGCTTCCTCCTCCATGGCCGGGATTGCCTGGATGCGCCCTGACCCGGCCCTGCCTGTTTATCTGGAAAAGACCATGGTCATTCTTGCCTTTCTCGAACATCCTGTGGATTTCAAGGCCCTTGATCATCGGCAGACGGAGCTGATTTTTCTGGTGCTGCCCGCCAATAATACCGAGATGGCGATTATTGAACGTAAACTGTGGCGGCTCGCCATGTCCGCCCCTTTCCTGGCCGGGATCCGGGAGCAGTTGACCCGCAAAAAACTACTCGAATTCATCGTTGCCCAGGAAGGGGCTGTCTTTCACCAGGGGCCCATAAAGTGAATTTGAATATGAATTTTCTTTTTTTATCCTGGCTGGTGCTGGGCCTTGGCGCCTGTGCGGCAGCCCTGCCCTGGCGTTCTTCTAAAATCACCGCCATCCTTGGCGGCGGCAGCGCTGTGCTTGGCTGCCTGTCAGGGCTGATCGCCGCCGGGCAGGGCCTGGTTGCCGATACGGCCGCAACATTTTCCCTGCCCTGGTCCATGCCGGGCGGATCGTTTTCCCTGCGTCTCGACGGGCTGTCGGCTTTTTTCCTGCTGCCGCTCTTTATCATTGGTCTGGTCGGGGCGCTGTACGGGACAGAATACATGCAGAAGGAGAAGGCGCGTCTGCACTGGACCTGGTACAATCTGCTCCTCATCTCCATGGCCATGGTGGTGACTGCGGCCAACGGTCTGCTGTTCCTCTTTGCCTGGGAGTGCATGTCGCTCACCTCTTTTTTCCTGGTGATCACTGAATATGATCTGCCGGAGGTCGTGGCGGCCGGTTGGACCTATCTTCTGGCCACCCATCTCGGTGCGGCCTGTCTCTTTGCATTTTTCCTAACTGCCGGCGCCTTTTGCGGTAGTCTTGATTTTGCCTCTTTTCATCTCCTGAGCAGGCTCACCGGCCCGGTTATCTCTGTACTTTTTTTACTGCTGTTGGTGGGGTTTGGCAGCAAGGCCGGTATCTTTCCCTTGCATGTCTGGCTGCCGGATGCCCATCCGGCAGCGCCCAGCCATGTCTCGGCGCTCATGAGCGGGGTCATGGTCAAGACCGCCATCTACGGCCTTCTTCGCATGTGTTCCTTCTTTCCAGTGTCCCCGGCCTGGTGGGGCGGTCTGCTGATGACAATCGGCATCACCGGGGCCCTCTTCGGCATCGCCATGGCCGCCATGCAGCGCGACGTGAAACGTAGCCTTGCTTATTCCACCGTGGAAAATGTTGGTATCATCCTCCTGGCCCTTGGCTTCTGGATGCACAGCCGGGCCGCGGGCCAGCATGTTGTGGCCGCCCTGGCCCTGGCTGGCGGCCTGATCCATCTCCTGAACCATGCCCTGTTTAAAAGCCTGCTTTTTCTGGGGGCCGGATCCCTGATGCACGGCAGCGGCAGCCGCGATCTGGGCCGCATGGGTGGTCTCATGCGTCGCATGCCGGTGACCGGTCTGATGATTGTTTGCGGGGGCATGGCAATCTGCGCCTTACCGCCATTCAATGGCCTGGTCGGCGAATGGTTCATCTACCGCGCCCTGGTGGAAAGCGCCGCCACCCTTTCCGGTCTGGGCGGTTTTTTCCCGGTCATGCTTGTCGGTTTTCTGGCCCTGGTGGGCGGTCTGGTTCTCATTGTCATGACCCGGATTATCGGCATTGCCCTGCTGGGAGTTCCACGCAGCCCGGCGGCGGCCCAGGCGCACGAGGCTGGCTGGCCCATGCGCAGCGCCATGATTGCTTTGGCCCTGCTCTGTCTGGCTGGTGGCCTTATGCCGATCCAGCTGCTGCGGGTGGCTGGACGGGCCGCAGTTCTGCTTGACCCTGATTCGGCACATCTGTTTACCAGCCAGGTTATAACTCCTTCGTGGCTGGGAATCATGGCGCTTCTGCTCATAGGGGCCCTGCTGGCAGCATTCAGCTTTAACCGCTGGCGACAGGGGCGGGGGACAGTGGCTGCTGCCTCCACCTGGGGTTGCGGCTTTGCCTTTCCGTCAAGCCGCATGTCTTACAGCGCTGAGAGTTACAGTGAACTTGCTCAAAGCGGGATCCTCTGCAGTTGTCTGACCCCGGAAAGCAGGGACGGCCGCACCATCGGCTTTTTCCCGATGATACGATCCTTTGTCTTTACTGCCCCTGATCCGGTGCTGGAAAAATTCTTCAAACCCCTGTTTCAGAGGCTCGCAGGCTATTGCCGCCGTTGCTGCCGGTTGCAGTCAGGCAATCTGCATATCTATCTACTGTATGTCTTCAGCGCCACTGTCCTGCTCCTTTTCTGGGCCGGGCAACGGTGAGGAGAATGATGAACCATGGATAAGAAATGAGAACCACAATACTTCAACTGTTTCTGCATCTGTTTTTACTCTTCGGTCTTTCCCCGTTGCTGTCCGGAGTTATCGGCAAGACCAAGGCCCTTTTTGCTGGCCGCGTCGGTCCACCGCTGCTCCAGTTGTACTTTGATATCTGGAAGCTGTTTGGCAAGGGGATGGTCATCAGCCGCACCACCACCTGGATTTTCCGGGCCGGGCCGGTGGTCGGCCTTGCCGTGCCGCTGCTGGCGAGCCTCCTGATCCCCTTTGGCCCCGTCGGTGCGCCCATCTCCTTTAGCGGCGATCTGATCTTTTTTGTCTATCTCTTCGGACTGTCCCGTTTTTTCACGGCCTGCGCCGCACTGGATACCGGCTCTTCCTTTGAGGGCATGGGCGCGGTGCGTGAGGTCACTTTTTCCTGTCTGGCTGAACCCACCCTCTTTTTTGTCTTCATCGTTCTCGCCCGGCT
The DNA here is from genome assembly GCA_903887485.1 of uncultured Desulfobulbaceae bacterium. Lineage (GTDB taxonomy): Bacteria > Desulfobacterota > Desulfobulbia > Desulfobulbales > Desulfocapsaceae > UBA2270. Next base: position 46,745 of record CAISPV010000117.1, read on the forward strand.
TTCCGGTTCATTTTCACTCGATGCCATGTTCGGCCAGACCCTGGCTACCTCCTGGCATACGGCCGCGCCATCGCTGCTGCTCATTCTGGTGTGTCTGTTCATTGTGACCCTGGTGGAGAACTGCCGTATCCCCTTTGATGATCCGAACACCCATCTCGAGTTGACCATGATCCACGAAGTCATGGTTCTTGATCACAGTGGGCCGGATCTCGGCATGATCCTGTATGGTGCGGCCATGAAATTCTTGGTCCTTGGCGCCCTGGTGGTACGGTTGTTTCTTCCCGGAACAACCGGCAATATGGCCCTTGATATCCTGTTGTTTATTGGCGGCCTACTGTTTATGGCCGTGGTTATCGGGGTGATTGAATCTGTCATGGCGCGCCTGCGGCTGCTGCGGATTCCACAACTCCTGGTGGGCGTCTCGCTGCTCTCCTTTTTCTCGCTGATCCTGCTCTTAAGGTAACTTATGGATACTCTTCTCAATCTTCTGTTGTTGCTGGTGATCCTGCTCAACTTCTTTCTGCTGGGCAGCAGTCGCTTAGTGAGCTGTATCCGCACGATTGCCTTCCAGGGCGGGATCCTTTCCCTGCTCCCTCTTCTCGCGCACGGATTTTCCGGTCATACGCTGTTTCTGGCCGGCGTGGCCTTTCTGCTCAAGGGGATTGCCATCCCGTACCTGCTTTTCCGGGCTATCCGTCAGGTTCATATCCGCCGGGAGGTAGAGCCATTGATCGGCTATGTACCTACCCTTATCCTCGGCACGCTGGCCACAGCCGGTGCCTTTATCTTCAGCGGTCGGTTGCCGCTGATTCCCGAACACAGTCAGTCACTTTTCGTCCCTGTTGGTCTTGCCACTCTTGCCACCGGTTTTCTCATGCTCATCAGCCGACGCAAGGCCATCACCCAGGCCCTTGGTTACCTGATCTTTGAAAACGGCATCTTTATCTTCGGTATGCTGTTGACAGAGGCCATGCCCCTTATGGTGGAGTCCGGTGTCCTGCTCGATCTGCTGGTCGGGGTCTTTGTTATGACCATTCTCATGCATCAGATCAATCGGGAATTTTCCACCATGAATACTGACAATCTTACGTCGTTAAAAGAATGATGGCGTCGCGAAAAGTCCCAAATACTTCGTTGCGTTGCATCCTTCGTCACTGCGGCGTACCCAAAAGTACGCCTCATTCCTCAGGACTTACGCGCCTCGTCTTTGGGCCTTTTTGCTTAGCCTTATCCTTGATGTTTTTTTTCGAGACTATTAAAAAATAATATGGAAAATAACCTCCTTGCACTCCTTCTCCTTCTGCCTTTCTGTGGCTCTGTACTTGCCTTTAGTCTGCCTTCAGACCGTCTTCGGCCGTTGTTGTTGCCCCTGTGCGCAACGCCGCATCTGGCGCTGACCTTCCTTGTCATCCAGTCAGGGAGGCCACTGACTACAGCTAATGGCTGGATAGGCGTTGATCCCCTCAGCCGTCTCATCCTGCCGGTCATCAGTCTGCTTTTTTTGGGCTGTTCGTTTTATGCCGTGGGCTATCTTCGTTGTCGTATCGCCTGGGGAAACAGAAACTTTGTGGGCTGCCTGCTGCTTTTCCTCTCCGCCATGACCCTGGCGACTATATCCCGACATTTAGGGCTCCTCTGGGTGGCGGTAGAGACCACCACCGTGGCCAGCGCCCCGCTTATCTATTATAATCGGAACCGGCTCTCTATGGAGGCCACCTGGAAATACCTGCTCCTCGGTTCGGTGGGCATTGCCCTGGCCATGCTCGGCATTCTTTTCATCGCCTACGCCGGTCTTGCCGGAGGCGAACACGTCAGCCTGCAACTTGATGATATCCTCCATGGCGCTGCCAATTACTCAAGGCCCTGGCTGAGGGCGGGCTTTGTCTTTCTTCTGGTGGGCTTTGGCCTGAAAGTAGGTTTTGCCCCCCTGCACACCTGGAAACCGGATGCCTACGGTGAGGCGCCCGGTCTGGTCGGCGCTCTCCTGGCGGGCGGGCTGACCAGTGTCGCCTTTCTGGCCCTGCTCAGGACCCTGCAGATCATGGATGCCGCCAGTGAAGCGGTCATGGCGCGTGAGGCCTTCCTGGCCATGGGTCTTCTCTCTATTGCCTTTGCTGCCGTTTTTGTCGTCCGCCAGCCTGATTTTAAGCGGATGCTGGCCTATTCCAGTGTTGAACACATGGGGATTCTCGCCATCGGGATCAGTGTCGGTGGGGTTGCCACCTTTGGGGCCATGCTCCATCTGATCAATAACGCCCTGACCAAGGGAGTGCTCTTTCTGGCGGCGGCCAATATCCATCGTCGTTTTGGCAGCAAAAAGGTGGCTGATGCCCGGGGGGCGATAAGCCTGGTGCCACTTTCCGCCACCCTTTTTCTCCTGGGCTTTCTGGCCATTACCGGCTCGCCGCCGTTTGCGCCGTTTATCAGCGAGTTTACCATCCTGCAGGGAGTTTTCAGCAATGGCCATTTTGTGACCGGTGGTCTTTTTCTTTTCTTTCTGGCGGTTATCTTTATCGGCATGGGCAGCACCGTGCTTTCGGTTGTCTTTGGGACCCCGCCGGAGAAGACAGGCACAGGCTACGAGAACTATCGGGACACCTTTGCCACCACAGGGGTGCCATTGATTATGCTGTTGATTATCTTCGTCCTGGGGGTTTATCTGCCGGATCCTGTTCGCCATATCTGTGCTGACGCGGCCGCATTGCTGGAGGTGAGACCATGATGAAAAATGATCTGGAGGCGCAACTCCTGAAAAACGGCGGGACTGTTGATCTGAGCCTGATGGAATCGCTGGGGTATGATGAATTCAGCCGTTGCCTCCTGGCTGAGGTCAAGGCCGGGGGCAGGGTAGCGGCCCTGTTTGGTGTTCCCGGGGAGGGGAAAAACGAGGGCCTGGAGTTGTTCGCCCTCATTGCCAGGGATCGTTCTGCGCAAATTGCCGTGTATCGAACCGAGGTCGGGACCAGCTTTCCCTCACTTACCCAGAGTTGTCCGCAGATCCATCTTTTTGAAAGGGAGATTGCTGAACAGTACGGGGTGACACCAACCGGTCATCCCTGGCTCAAGCCGCTGCGCTTTCATCGGGTATGGCAAGGGGATACTGATGTCTGGGGTCGCCCCCCGGACGAGCGTCCTCGGCCAGGGGACATGGAGTTCTACCGGATAGAGGGGGAGGGGGTGCATGAGGTGGCGGTCGGACCGGTGCATGCCGGGATCATCGAACCGGGCCATTTCCGTTTCCAGTGTTATGGCGAAAAGGTGATGCATCTGGAGATCTCCCTGGGCTACCAGCACCGTGCCATCGAGCCGATGCTGCTTGCTGGGCCGCATCCCTTTACCATGGCCCAGATGGAGACCATCGCCGGCGACACCACTATCGGTCATGGGCTCGCTTATTGCCAGGTCATCGAGGCCTTGAGCGGCTGCGTGGTGCCGGAGCGGGCCCAGTCCATCCGGGCCATGGCCCTCGAGCTGGAACGACTGGCCAACCATGTGGGCGACATCGGCGCCCTGGCTGGTGATATCGGCTTTTTGCCCACCGCCTCTTTTTGCGGCCGTCTGCGCGGCGACTATCTCAACCTGAGCGCGGCCCTGTGCGGCAGTCGTTTTGGACGGGGTCTGGTGCGGCCCGGTGGGGTTCTTTTTGACCTTGACGCGACCCTCGCCAGCGGGATGCAGACCCGGATTGATGAGATTGAGGGCAATACCCTGGGTGCCCTCAATCTTTTTTTTGACGAACCTTCGGTCTTGGGCCGCCTGGAAGGCACCGGCAGGGTGTCCCGCTCGGTGGCGGAAGATCTGGGGCTGGTGGGGGTGGCTGCCAAGGCCTGCGGCGTCCCCCGCGACAGCCGTTTTTTTCACCCCACGGGTGTGTATCGGCAGCTTTTTGATGAGATGATCACTGAGGAAACGGGTGATGCCATGGCCAGGGCCCATGTCCGTCTCCGGGAGACTATGGTCTCTATCGACCTGCTCCGGCGGATCGGCACCAGCCTGCCGGCCGGGCCGGTCAAGGTCCCGGTCGGGCCGCTCAAGGCCAATACCCTGGCGGTTTCTCTGGTGGAGGGGTGGCGGGGGGAGGTGGTTCATGTGGGCATTACTGATGCCGGCGGTCGTCTGCGGCGGTACAAGATCGTTGACCCCTCTTTTCATAATTGGAGCGGGTTGGCCATGGCCCTGCGCGATGAACAGATCTCGGATTTTCCCCTGTGTAACAAGAGCTTTGGTCTGTCTTACTGCGGGTTTGATTTATAGCCGAGAAAACATAAAAAATATTTCTCGTGAAAAATTCTTAAGAAGATGGCTAGGCAAAAAGGCCCAAAGACGAGGCGCACAAATCCTGAGGAATGAGGCGTACAATAAGTACGCCGCAGTGACGAAGGATGCAAGTGCAACGAAGTATTTTGGACTTTTTGTAACGCCATCAAGGATAAAATAACATGTGGCGTGTAATCAGTGAGCGATTTCATCAGGGGTTTCGGACCGGGAAATTTCCCTTGGAGGAGCCAAAGCTGCCTCCGCGCTTTCGCGGCCTGCCCCGGTTTGATGGGGAGTGTCCATCAGGCTGTCGGGCCTGTGAAGAGCTTTGTCCGTTTGGCGCCTGTGCGGTGCGGGAACGGAAGATGGCCATCGATCTTGGCCGCTGCCTGTTCTGCGCCGATTGTCCGGCCTGCCCGCAGGGCCGCATCACCTTTAGCAATGACTACCGGCTGGCGGTGCGCCGACGGCAGGATCTCCTCTACAGCGGCGGAGCATATCCCTTGGCGGAACCCCTTGAACCTGCCCGGCTCAAGCTCTTTGGCCGCTCGCTCAAACTGCGCCAGGTCTCCGCGGGCGGTTGCAACGCCTGCGAGGCCGACTGCAACGTGCTCAATACTTTGGTCTTTGACCTTGGCCGTTTCGGCATTCAGTTTGTCGCCTCGCCCCGCCACGCCGACGGGATCCTGCTTACCGGGCCGGTCACCGAGAATATGCGCAGCGCGGTGCTGGACACCTATGAGGCGGTGCCTGGACCCAAGGTCGTCATTGCGGTCGGGGCCTGCGGGGTCAACGGCGGGCCTTTTGTCGACAGCCCTGAAACCAATCAGGGGCTGGGAACATTGTTGCCCGTGGATCTTTATATTCCGGGCTGTCCACCGCATCCTTACACCATCCTTGACGGCCTGCTGCGGCTGCTTGGCAGAAGGTAAGGGAGGGGGCAGAAAGCATGGCTGAACTCTTTCTTGCTGCCCTCATCCTGATATTCTGTTCCGGTCTGCCGGCCCTGGTCTGCGGTCGCTCTTCCACCGGGACGATCCCTGCCGCGAGCGATACTGGGCCAGCCCCGGCCTGCGATCGCTGGGGCCGACGCGGTGAGCTGGCCTCGGTTATCCTGCTGGTATTGGGGGTCTCTCTGGCCCTTGTTGCAACGCTTGCCGCTGTCCGGCAGGTGCCATCACCCATCCTGGCCCTTGCATGGGCGCATCCAGCCGGTCGGTTTGTCCTGGAGCTGGATGGAATTGCCGTGCTCTTTCTCCTGCCGGCCCTGGTCATCCTGGGCATGGGAGGTATCTACGGCCTTGGCTACTTTCCCCAGGCCAAGGCCGGGCCGGTGGCAGGCAGGGTTCGTTTTTTTTACGGCATATTGGGCGCCTCCGTTGCCCTCCTGCCGGTCTGTCGTAATGGTATTCTCTTTCTCATGGCCTGGGAGGTCATGGCCCTCAGTTGTTTTTTCCTGATCCTCACCGACCAAAAGGAGGAGTCAGCCCGCCGGGCCGCCTACGTCTATCTGATGGCGACCCATGCCGGAACCCTGGCCCTCTTTGCCCTGTTCATCCTGCTGGCGGGCAGCAGCGGCAACATGGATTTTCCCCAAGCCGCGACCTTGCCGGGGGCAACGGTCACTGCCGGTGCGGTTTTTCTCCTGGCCTTGTTCGGCTTCGGGATGAAAGCGGGCATGATGCCGCTCCACTTCTGGCTGCCGGCCGCCCACGCCAACGCGCCCACTCATGTCTCCGCTTTCATGAGCGGGGTGATGATCAAGATGGGGATTTACGGTCTGGTGCGCATCACCAGCTTTTACAGCACTCCACCTGCCTGGTGGGGCTGGACTGTCCTGGCGCTGGGGGTGACTTCGGCCATCATGGGTGTGGTCTTTGCCTTGGCCCAGCATGATATCAAGCGTCTGCTCGCCTATCATAGCGTCGAAAATATCGGCATCATTCTCATCGGTCTGGGTTGCGCCCTGCTGGGGCAGAGCTTTCACCATCCTTCGGTGGTGGCCCTTGGTCTGGCCGGGGCCTTGCTCCATGTGGTCAATCATGGCCTGTTCAAGTCCCTGCTTTTTCTCGGTGCGGGTTCGGTGATCCAGGCCACCGGAACGCGGATGATCGATCATTACGGCGGGTTGCTGCGGGCCATGCCGTACACCGCCTTTTTCTTTCTGGGCGGGGCGGTGGCCATCTGCGGGCTGCCGCCGCTCAACGGTTTTGTCAGCGAATGGTTGATTTACCTTGGCCTGCTGCACAGTCAGACGGAGGGCACGATTTTCCCGCTTTCCCTGGCCGTGCTGGCCATCCCCGCCCTGGCCATGACCGGGGCTTTGGCCTTGGCCTGTTTTGTCAAGGTCTTCGGTGTTACCTTTTTGGGAACAGCGCGTCAGGAGTTTCAGAACCCGCCCCATGAAGCGCCTGGCAGCATGCTCCTGCCCATGGCCGTGCTTTTTCTCGGCTGTCTGACTATCGGTCTGATGCCATGGGCCATTGTTCCTCTGTTGCAGCGGGGAAACGGCTCCTGGCTGGGGACGGGATCACTTGCTGTACCGCTTCTCACCACCCTGGCGCCGGTAACCTGGATCAGTGTCGGTGCCGTTCTGCTGCTGGGGATCATCGGCGTTGTCTGGTACTGGCAAAGCTTTCCTGAAGATGACTGGCAGCGGCGTCCTGCTACCTGGGGCTGTGGCTATATCAAGGGAACGGCCCGGATGCAATACACCGCCTCCTCCTTTGCCGAACAGCTCGTCCGCCTCTTCCACTGGGGGTTATGGAGTGATATCTCCGCAGGACGGACCATTGGTTTTTTCCCATCCCTGGCCCGTTTTGCCGATCACACCCCCGATGTTGTCCTTGATCGTCTGTTGTATCCCATCTTCCGCGCCCTGACCAAGGCGGCCTTTCTCGTCCGTTCGTTTTTCCACCAGGGCCGGATTAACGTCTATCTGCTCTATTGCGCCCTGACCCTTTGTCTGCTGCTGATCTGGATTATTTGAAAACTGAAGAATAAGAATGGCGTTCTTTTCTTTTGATCAGCCGTGTCGTACTACAGTGCCCGGATGATCAGGAACGAATTTCTGGGGGGAAAGGAAAGGAATGGCGGGCGTCGACCTGTTATAGGAGCGCGCCCGCCACATCAAGGCAGGGATCTGGCGGTAGAAGCCGTTCTTACTTACACCGCCAGCCTCAGGATCTCGGCAATGGTTTCCCTGGGGTAGAGGTCACCAATACCCCATTGGCGGGCCAGTCCTTCGGCGTTCTCGGCGATGGCCTCGATGTCGGCCGCCGGGATTTTTACCTCGTGCAGACGCACCGGCGATTTGATCGTCACAAACCACTGCTCCAGTGCTGCAATCCCTGCTATCCCCGAATCAAGTTCGAAGATCTCCTTGGCAAACCGTTCAAACTGGCCGGGGTTCCTGGCCAGATACCACTTCATCCAGGCGGGCATGACAATCGACAGTCCGGCCCCGTGCGGGATATTGTAGATGGCGCTCATGGCATGCTCGATCATGTGGTTGGGAAAGCTGTATTCGCCGATCCCGGCCGGGGTCAGGCCGTTCAGGGCCAGGGTGGCAGCCCACATGAAGGAGGCGCGCGCCTGGGCGTGGCCGGGATCGGCCATGATCAGGTCGTCGGTGGTCTCGATCACCGTCTTGATGATCCCTTCCACCAGCCGGTCCTGGAGATGGGTCCCGGGCTGCTTGGTGAAATAGCCCTCAATGACATGGCAGATGGCATCCACCGCGCTGTAGGCCGTGTAACTCAGGGGCACGGAATGGGTCAGCTCCGGGTTGAGGATGGAGACCTTGGGGTAGACGTGGGGCGAGGCGATATTGTATTTCTGCCGGGTATCGGCATTGGTGACCACCGAGTTGCCGTTCATCTCGCTGCCGGTGGCGGCCAGAGTCAGGATGGTGAAGACCGGCAGGGCTCGCTCCACCTCCTTGCCGACAAAGAAGTCCCAGACATCCGTGTCGCTCAGGGCACCCACGGCGATGGCCTTGGACTCGTCGATTACCGAACCGCCGCCCACCGCCAGGATCGCCTCCACCTTCTCCCGCTTGGCCAGGGCCACGCCTTCCCTGGTATGGGAAATCAAGGGGTTGGAGTCCACTCCGCCATACTGGCTGCAGGTGATATTGCCGGCCTTGAGGCTGGCCAGGACCCGGTCGAGCAGGCCGCTTTTGACCACCGAGTTGCGGCCATAGACCAGCAGGACCCTGGTTATTCCGGCAGCGTTCAGTTCGGCGCCGATCAGGGCCTCTTTGCCGGCGCCGAAGATGATCTTGGTCGGGTTGTGAAAGGTGAAATCAAACATGAGTCTCTCCTTATGGTGGATGGTCTGGTTTTTTGTGCTCGGTTTGAGGATAGAGAACGTCTTTAATCAGCGGGTGGCGCCATTGAACTTGCCGCGCAGCGCCGCAGACGTTCTCGCCATCCGCTGAATTATATTGTTGAACGAAGCCGCTCCCGCGGCGGAAAAAGCAAAAAACAGTGTATAACTCCAGTCGGTGTCCAATCCCGGGCACTTACAATAAGAAGGAGTGTACCATGGAATCATCTGAAGTAAAACGATTTGCAGCCCTCTACG
>CAISPV010000118.1 GCA_903887485.1 uncultured Desulfobulbaceae bacterium
CAATTTCCGTATGCCGCTTTTATTGAGAAGAGTGCCGACCTGAAAGTTTCCAATGAACGAAGAGATTTTACCTTGCTGGCGTTTTGCCTCTTGTTGCTCCTGATGTTGTTTGGTAATATCCATTTTAGTCCTTCCTCCTTGATATTATTGATGTTTGTCGCAAAACCAATATATCATGAAGCGAAGGACTTTTTAATATAAATCTTTTATTATTTCAAATTGTTACTTGACAATTCTGCGTTTCACATCATAAGTCGGAAAGTTGAGATGATGATTTTAATTTTAATACACTGTCCAATTTGAGGGATTCACTATAATTTTGTATTTTGATAGAGGGAGAACCTTTTATTCAAAAAACTCGAACTTGCACTACGTTTTCTCAAAACATGAATTCCTTATAAATAAACTCTTAATCCAATCTCTTGAGGGTCTTTCATAATATCGATTTATTACATCTGCGACACATATTATTACTCCAAATAATAATATGTGAGCAAGGAATTGTTCACTCCCTTCTACCCGATATATTTTATTCCCTAATATATGAGCAGTTAAAATTATAAACGTTTGATGTATCATGAATATAGGAAAACTTAGTTCACCTAATTTTACAAAAAATTTAACTGATAGTAATTTCGATAAAACCCCTCCTTGAAACGCAAAAATAAAAATTATTAATGAAATAACCGGGACCCAAAAAATATCATATCTTATGGAATCAACAGGAAATAACAATGATTTATAATTCAGATATCCAAGTAAGATTACCCCAATTTCTAAAATGCTAAACAGAAAAAAACTAATTTGTTTATCTTTCTTCTCAGTTAATAAGGCAAATATAATTCCTACAATTAAACCAGATCCATAATCAAAAATTCTATTATATGGTGAAATATAAATGAACCACCAACCTGGCGAATACGCTACCACATTACCTTTAAAAAGACAGGCGACTAAAAAACCACTACTAATTAAAATTATTTCACACAAAAACAAATAGTTAACCCGACAAATTATTCGAATTTTATGTAGAAAAAATAATACAAAAGGTGTTAAGGCATATAAAAAAATACAATCCGCAATAAACCAAGACACACTACTAAACGAATAAATTTGAGCCCCTATGTTAATATACGTTTGGATGAGAAATAAGTTCATGATCGCATAGACCCAACTTGTTTTAAAACCAGTCAGGTGCATAATATACAGGCTCACCAGAAATGCTAAAATATGCAAAGGATAAAGTCTCAAAAATCTATTTTTCATAAATTGTTTATAAGTAAATAAATCCAATTCTTGAAACTTATTTTTGTAACCGTAAGCAATTAGAAAACCTGATAATATAAAGAAAAATGTTACCACAATTGGGCCTAACCCTAATTTATAGTCTAAGTGGTGTAAATATATCCCAAATGCTAAAAAAAACCTCAGAGAACTCAACGAATTAAGCATATTTTATCTTGGATCAGCGAGAATAGGATTTCAGGGATGACTATGATAAACTAACACGAACAGGGGAAAGTCAGAAGGACAACAGAACCAGTAAATTGAAGACAAATTGCACCAGAACACGAAATGCTCCGAATTGATAAAAGAGCATGTCCAGCTAGAAAAGAGCCAGGAAAACGCCAACCGGCAATTAGGCTTACCACGACCTTCACCCCTTCACCCATTTCCAATACCGTTCACAACCTTCACGCAATGATACTGTTGGGACCCAATCGAGCGCCTTGCGGGCCTTTGAGATATCCAGCACAACTTTTTTAACATCAAAACCACGTGGAGTAAGATAACTTACCTTTGCAGAACGACCTGAAATTTCCTCAATAAGAGATAAAATATCTTTCAAGGAAGCTCCTTGCCCAGATCCAACATTATACACACCTGCAAGATCTCGATTGATGCCTTGCACAGCAAACGACACCAAATCACTTATATACAAATAATCCCTTACACTTGACCCATCGCCCCATATTCGTATTTCTTCACCCGCAATAATTCGCTGAAAGAATGTCGGAATAACCCCCTGGACCCCAAGGTGACCCTGACGCGGGCCATATGGATTAGAGACACGAAGCACCAGTGATTTCAGCCCATGTTGTGAACTGAACATCGCGATATAGTTTTCAATGGCAACTTTTACAATTCCATATGATGATACAGGATTTCTCTCATACTCCTCAGGAATAGGGATAGTCTTTGCATCACCATATACTGTCCCTCCCGACGACAAGAATACCAGACGAGAAACTCCTTGATCACGCATTTGCTGCAATAATCTGACAGTTGACAGCAAATTACCTTTGATGTCTGCAATAGGGTCTAAATTTGCTGTCGCTGGAACCGTTGTGCTAATTAAGTGGATTACAATATCCACATCGACAAGAGATTCCGCCAAACTCGCTGAGTCCGCAACAAAGTCTGCATAACGATACTCAACACCATGAAGTGGTTGAATATACTGGCCCGACCGGGTCAGCACACGAACATGTGTTCCACTTGCAACGAGAGCTTCCACCAAATGGGACCCGATAAAACCGTTTCCTCCAAGAACCAAAACTCGCATATCCATTCACGTTATTTCATTACACCCTGTTTTATCGTTACCAGTGACGACTCTCTACCTCTTGAAGAAGGCAAGATAGTCACTTCTGACCTATTTTTATCTCGGCCATAAAAAACTTCGTTTCAATATGACAACCTCTTCAGCAACCTTTTTCCTATAGCCTTCAAAAACTGGTTACGCACAATCATTCGTGCAAGCCGGGTTTGACTTAAAGAAATGGTCAATCTTGCTAGTTCCGGTATCTCTACAGACTTGGCAAGGAGCGCAGCATTAGCAGTCACCAACTGATCTTGAGTACTCCATAATTGACACACTATCTCATCAAGACGTTTACATTCAAATGCCAGTGATGCCAATTCACGACCTAACCCTGGACTCATCAAAGATCGCGGATGATCAATCCTATACCGATGAGCTTCGTCCAAGAGTGCCAGGAAATTTTCGACCATGCCCTCCCATGACAATTTGGACGCGGCAAGTGCCTTGCACTGTTTTGACATCTGTTGCCGCTCTCCGGCATTGGATAGTAACCGGCGAATTGCATCCAGATATTCTTGAACCTCATTCTCACCGTGCGAGATCAACACACCCGCATCTGGACTCACGAGTTCTGCCGTCCCGCCAACGTTGGCCACGACCGGTATAACACCCGCCGCCATTGCCTCCATAAGCACGATTGAAATGCCCTCATATTTAGAAGGCATCAAAAGAATATCCGATGCAATAATGAGATCAATACACCTCTGATGTGAAACCGAGCCAAGCATTTGAACATTGGCCGTCAAATGATAAAGTTTGAGCAACTCTTCCAATTGCTCTCTTAGTTCACCATCGCCAATAATTAAAGAACGAAAGATCAAGCTCTGATCACTTGCTGCCTTAAGAATTTCAACCAGCATCTCGGGACGTTTTTGTTCACAAATCCGTCCTGCAAAAACAATCACCGGCATATCTGCCGAAATATTCAGTTCTGCCCTTATCTGGTCTCGAACTTCAGCCAATCGAGTAGCTTGCGCAAGACGAATACTCGCATACATTACTTTGATTCGCGTGCCATCAGCACCACGCCCTTCCATCCATTTAGCCAGATATTGAGAAATAACGATATTAAGATCAAGCACATCCTGATAACCAACACCAAACCTCGGATGCCCCCCATTCAACCAATGAGGTTCTTCAACATGGCACAAATCAACAAACGCCACGCCGGGTGATACGGCCCTCAGGTAGGGAAGAAGTTGATATCCGATAGTACTGCCAGTAATAACTACGGTATCAATTTGCCGGGATTGAATAAGATATGCCAGGAATCTCGGATAATCAGAGACATGAAGGATATTGGGCAGGACAAAGATATCCGGCGTAAAATTGCTAAATAGATGTTCCCAACAGTGATCCGCAAGCAATGTCGCACAAACAGTGACCTCGTGGCCTTTATGTGTTAAGCCCTCAATTAAATCAAGATTCACCCGATCAGCGCCACCCGTTACCATCCACGGAACGATGAACATAATCCGACGTCCTGAAGGGTTCGCGGCCAGAGGGTTGTCCACAAGTGAATTTACTTCTATGGTCTCAAAAGGTTGTAGCTGACGTCGAACAGGTTCAGGAAAATGCTTATCCAGACCCTCATATTTCTGCTGCATAACTCTGGCAAATTCGTCGTTAACATATCCAGACTGCAAGATCTGTTCATAACGGCCACTTCCCAGCTTACGATACCATTGAAGAAACTCTGGTATCGTATACCCCCAATGCCCTGCTTTTGCCATTGCCAGCCAAAAATCCCAATCCTCATAGAGAACTCGAATGGATTCATCAAACCCCCCACATTCCGCATATGCCGTACGCCGAACCACAGAAATGGGTGGCCCACTATTGGCATGGAGAAACTCTTTTCCTCTTTCAAATCCGGTAGTCCATAAAAAATTCTGCTCACCAAAAACCACGCTATATGAATTACAAAACGCAAACTCATAATTTGAATCAAGAAACCAGGCACATTTTTCAAGGTACGTTGGCTCAATCATATCGTCGTGATCAAGCAAACAAATATAACGCCCTTTTGAGTTGCGGAATCCAGTATTGCGCGCTGCGGCTGTCCCTCCATTGACTTGACGTATCACCTTGATACGTGAATCTTTTTTTGCAATGTCATCCAATCTCATTACTGATTCACGGTCAGGAGAACCGTCATCAACAATAATCCACTCCCAGTTCTGTAATGATTGCGCCTGTACCGATACAAATGTTTCAACAAATAACTCTCCAGTATTGTAGTAGGGAGTAATAATTGAAACGTCAATATGTTCGCAGGTCTTCATGCCACGTTTGTAGTTGCGCGGAAGAATTCTGCAACCAGGTAGATCAAGAAAGTTGGTTTTTAAGCAATTAATCATAATTAATCAAAAAGAAGATATTACATGGTTAATGGGCCGGATCCAAAGAAGTTTATTTTTCCTCTTCCTGCATAACAACACAATCGATCGCCAATCGTTCCAAAGAATCAACATAAGACTCCATGTCAAACAGTTTTTTCCCGACCTCCTGGATTTTCTGGCCAAGCTTATGTCTCAAGTCTGAATTATCAATCAGCGCGACGAGACATTGCGCGGCCAGCTCGACATCCAGGTAGGGGATAACACAACTTCCCCCAAGTCCATTTTCTTTGAGAATATCAGCAATCCCCGTGGTGTTATCAAAACAGATTACCGGTAGTTGTTGATACATGGCATCAATCGCGACATTGGGTAAAGGATCAAGCCGTGAACTGAGGAAAAACAGATCCGACAGTTCGTAAGCCACGTCAATATCCGACATTTCACCCGTAAAACAAACATGATTTTCAAGTCCGGATCGAGTTATCTGATCCTGGAGATAAGCTGAATAAACCATATCAAAATCAGGATCAAATCCATGGCCCACCCAAACAAAACGGAAGGAATTTTGAGGATGAAGCCCAACCACCCTTGCGGCACAGGCCAGAAAAAGGTCCACGCCTTTACGCAGTTGCACAGAACCGGCGCCAAGTATGACTACCGTGTTCTCAGGAAGGAAATCAGGTCGAAAGAGCTTCCGGAATTGTTGTTTTTTGTTTTCATCCAGTTCCTCCATATGCTTTGCATGAGGAACCTCACATTTTCCTTGTGGAAGAATAACCGGACATCTCCCCTTAAGTTCTTCACACTGAGCAGCATTATTCTCATAAACAATGCGCGCAGAGAATACGACCTGACTTGCCCATAACAACACCTCACGAATTGTATCCTTCGGAGAGGTATATGAGGCAAACTCGTGCACGAGACAAAGAGATGGCACGAAGTTATTGGCCAAAAATGGCAGAATAGGACTGGAAACGATACTGTTGACAATCGCAAACTTCAGCCCTACTTCCGATATCAACTTTGCTAATAAGGTAGATGCAATAAAAAGATTATACGAATGAGGAAAAGGCTCGATAACGATATCACAACACTCCTGAAAATCACTCAGTAATTCCCCTCCATTAAACAAAAAAGCAATGACATTATATTTCTCTTTGAGATGTTGCGCTATATTCAAAGCAAGGATAGGGGCTCCGGAACGACTTGCATCGTGACTGACAATTAAGATAGTCTCCTTAGCTCGATCTATATTCTTCAGCTCGTAAATTTCATGCAGAACGGGTGCACAGGAAAGTCGTCCTTCATTTTTCCCATATTCTAAGTAATGAAAGAGTGGATCACCTCCGCCAATATCCGGATAGGCCTTGCTATAAAATTCCGCATCAAAATCAGAAGGGATCAACGGCAAATCACTCTCTACAATTTGTTGAGTCGCACAGCTAAAATCTTGAGGAGCAAGACATGCCTGCTTTTGTACAAAACGCATTAAGGTGCGTAACGGTTCAGTGGCCTTCCATGATTTTGAGGAAAATATTTCTGCTATTGCCGCTTCACTCTTCCTTAATTTTTCTTCAAGTGATTTGGTTAACTCCACAAAGGGATGAAGCTCTTCTACTTGTTTATCTTTATCTCTCAAGGATTGCTTAAGAGAAGTTGCCTCATTCTCCCATGCATCGCGTTGCAAGATCATTTCAGTCAAGGATTGCTTGAGAGAAGTTGCCTCATTCTCCCATGCATCGCGTTGCAAGATCATTTCAGTCAAGGATTGCTTGAGAGAAGTTGCCTCATTCTCCCATACATCACGTTGTGAGGTCATCCAAGCGTGAGCTTCTGCCAACTCGTATAATGAACGAAACGCATAAACATCAAATTCACCGGTTAATCTGATGAAATCCAAATAAGAAAAGGAATAAAGCTTTTTTATTTTTTGGGAGAGGGTTGCGTCACTCAGTAAATCGAACAACCATTTCAGTCCCAATTGCCAGGCATTTCTGTGCTTGCATTCGTACAAACACGCCATGGCCAATAAATATTTATTATCAAAACCTTCCGGATTTCTAAATCGTTCAAGGCCGGGAAATATCGCAACAATATCTTCAAAACCAGCAATCGAAAGATAATTCTCCCGTATCACGTTCCATTCGTTACTAACTCTAATGGCAACGTCGGGTCTGGTGCCACTAGTGTTCGAATTGTCAGAAAATAATCGGTGCTTTGTTAGTTTCTCTTGAATTATATGTATAGGAAATATTATTAACAGCCTGCTCCACATTTCGGCATCAGCCGTCTGGGCCAAGCCATAGCGATATGGTCCCACTTCTTGGTAACACTGCTTTCTAATCAGCACACTCGGGTGGTTCAGATAATTTTGTTCAAGAAAAAGCTGATTGAGCCACTGCCATTGGGACTTATTCTCCTGTTTGAACCAACTATTTTCAACCTTGGAACCGTTCTCGTCAATTATTTGTGCCCATGTAAAGACCGCGCCAATTTCGGAATGAGCATCCAAATAGGCAATCTGCTTTTCCAGCTTATCGAGTTCCCAAACATCATCAGAATGATGAATAGCAATATATTCACCAGAGACAACCTTTAAAGCCCGATTAATATTGCCGCCCCTCATATTCTGCTTATTTCGATAGGCCTTAATTCTCACATCACTATAACTATTTATAATTCCCCATGAATCATCGCTTGATGCGTCATCCCAGATGATTAGCTCAAAATCGATGAAAGATTGGTTAAGCACGCTTTCAATTGCTTCGTGGATATATTTATCATGATTGAAAGATGTCAATATGACAGAAACTTTAGGCATGGTTACTTTCGCGCTGCGTGTTTGTGGGTTTTGCTCATTTGCTATCAACAGACCTAACTCTACAATTTACCCTACACCTGATTTGTTGTGATGAGCTCAGGAAAAGCGGCATGAATCGTATCACTAGTCCCTTTCCACAATAAGTCGAGTCGTTCTGTGAGGTGTGTATAAATCGACGGCCTATTTGTAATAGCTTGTTCCACTAGACCAAGAACCTTTTCTGGCAACTGGACATCCGTGACATCCACGTTATATTGTCCCAGTCCAATCATTTCCATCAGCTCACGGTGTTTATGGTGGTTTTCCAGCGATATCGTAGGGATGCCAAATGACAAAGGGATTATCTGCCCATGCCCCCTCATTGCTAGTACGCACTTCGCATGCTGATAATAACCAAATATTTTCTCTACCTTATCAAAGGCGAAATCAGAAAAAGACCAAATACTCACATTATTCAAACCGACAGCAACATCTCTGGAAATCGCAATATCATCAAAAACATGGGGCGCAAGAAGAACATGAAACTTTTTAGCAAGGCGTTGGATCAAGCCCCGCAACCTATTCACAACTTCTTGATAATTTTGCGCGCCACCAAATCGATGAGCCGGCTTGTCGTTTGCTAGTTGAACAACCACATAATCTTTGGGAAGCTCAATAGGCCATGGAAAAGATTGATTTCTACCCACCCAGAAACCCGGGTCAGCCATTACCTCCGCATTGATTCCCGTTTGAGACTTGAGACGTTCATGACTGCCATCATTCCGTACTGAGAATAAGCGGGCACGTCTCGCAGTTTCACGAAGATGAGCAATCCCACGCTCTGGAATGCCTTGCTCATCCTTGAAATAATTATACCCGGCCGCATACACTACAAACGGAATTTTTATTGTTTTGATAAGTTCTTTCTCTATGAGCCAGAACCAGCCCTGCGGCCAGTGCGCTCCATGAATGATCCCGCCGCCGCCGATCACCAGCAAATCATACTTTTGATTGACATTGTTGATAAAATACTCATCAAATACCTGTCCCTGCAAATTCACTTCTGCAATCAAATCAATCGGCATTAACTCTCTCAACGCCTTTTTTAAGCCATATCCAAGGGCATAGTCACCCAGGTTATAATTAAGACAATACGCGTGCAGTATTTTCATATCTTTACCTTATGAGATTTTCGGCTTGCTCGGTAAGCATTTCAATCATACTGCAATCAAAGGTCAGCAAATCACAGTTCACAGATACATCCAGACGTTCAGCGAAGCTGTCATCTACAAAGATCGCATCCACACAAGATATATAGGTCGATTTCTTTTCCGCCTCACCGAGATGAACGATCTCATCAAACAAGCCTGTCAAACGGAACTTAGCTAAAGTCTGTTGCAAATTCCCCCTGTGTCGGGTAAGCAAAACAACCTTTTTCCCATCATTTATACACTGGAACACCAGTTTGACAGCCAGGGGATTAACCTTGCCATTGATAAGTAAGGTATCGTCAAGATCAATGTATAATGTCGAAAAGGTTACAGAATGGCGGTAACGATTTCCAAACGCACGATCAAGCTCCACAACGCCCGAATTCGGCTTCACGAAAATAGGCAGACGTTCTTCTTCGAAAATACTCAACAATGGGAAGTTGACTCCTGAAACCCGATGAGTAGCCATCGCCCCCGCAATGCGAGGCGCAACTTCAAGTAGCGTTAATTCTCCATCTACTGCACGCTTTAGCTGGAAGAACCATGCACCACGAAGACCAAATATATGTCCGATGGCGCATGCCATTTCCCGAGCTTCCGGCAAATCAACCATTACCGTATTCACCGAAATACCGTTACGCATTCGACGACGGGCACGGGCACTAGCAAACAGAACCCCATTCTCACGATCCGAAAAGCAGTCGACCGTATATTCCTCACCTGGCAGATATTCACAGATAATCGGGTCAGGAATCGACTGAAGTGACTGAACCAAATTGGTTTGATCATCGATCCTGGCAATGCCGAAAGAACCCTGCCCACGATCCGGTTTAATGAGTACAGGGTAATCATGAACATCATCTGCTGTGGCGTAGATGTGGGGAACGCGAACTACCCCCTTAAGAGCTTGATATGTTGCGAGCTTCGATCGTGTAGTTTCACAGGCATAAGATGGTGACGATATCACCTTAGCGGGGAGCTGATCAGCCACCCGACTGAGAGCGACGATAACATCGTCGTATGCTGGCAATATGTAGTCGATGCAGAGTGATTGACACAGAGAAACCAAGGAGTCTTGCCAGCCGGATTCAGTTATGGCAGGAAGAATATGATATTCTGGATAAACGAATTTTGCATGGTTGGAAATATCCTGTCCAGCACCAAACAGTCTCACCTCCTTGCAGTACCTAAGCGCCTGGAATATCTCAAGACCGATCTCGGTTCCGGCAGGGAAAACCAGAACGCTTCTTTGCTTCATGCTATCTATTCTCCTGCAATCGCAACAGGCGAAACAATCTTCTCAATCTCACCCCGCTCCAGTGCCAGACCAGAATGGACATGGAGCCGGTAGCCGTTGTAAAGAAAGAAGTAGGGCTGCATGATGGAAAGCTTCATCACAGTGTATCTTTGCCCTGCAGGCTGCGTCTGATAAGGGCACAAATAACATCGACCTCTGCCTTACTTAGCCCGACATACAAGGGAAGACAGAGCACACGGGAAGAAACACCCTCTGAAACTGGGCAGGATCGTATTAGCTCCGACTTCAAAAAAGGCAAGGTATTCAGCGACGGGTAGAAATACCGCCGCGGGCCGATACCCTGGTCAAGCAGAACTTGCCGCACCCGCATCATTGCCTCGTTACTGGGGAACACCACAGGGTAATAGGCGTAGTTATACTCCATCCCAGACGCGGCGACAGGACGTTGCAACAAACAACCTTGAAGTTGTTCGTCATACCGACTGTAGCTCTCTTTGCGGGAAGCAATGATGTCATGCACTTTGGGCAAGACACAAAGCCCCATAGCCGCATGTAATTCGGACATTTTTGCATTGATACCGATATCAAGATAGTTATCTTCACCAATGTGACCAAACTTCTTCATCAAGGAAACGCGCTTGGCAATTTCTACATCTTTGCAGACCACCGCGCCTCCTTCGGCCGTATGAAATAACTTGGTGGCATGGAAACTCAAAATGGAGCAATCCCCGTGCAACAAAAGTGACTCGCCAAAAAGCTTTACTCCAAAGGCATGAGCGGCATCGTAAATAACTTTGAGGTTGTGCTTATCAGCGATTTGCTGAATTTTCACAACATCGCACGGATAACCATAAACATGGGTAGCCAAAATCGCGCTCGTCTTCTCGGTGATCGCCGCCTCAATCAAATCGGGATTAATACAAAAGGTACGATCTTCAATATCCACAAAAATCGGTTCACAGCCTTCCCATAATATCGAGTTTGTTGTAGCGACATAACTGTATGGCGTGGTGATAATCTCACCTTGCAGGTCGAGTGCCTTAATGGCAAGTTGAAGCGCAAGCGTGCCATTCAACACCAACTCTATATTTGAAACACCAAGAAAGTTCGCAATATCGTCAGCCAACTTTCGGCATAACGGGCCGTTATTGGTGAGTTGGCCTGTTTGCCATATCTGTTCGAGGTAAGAGTTATAATCCTCTAAAGATGGGATATACGTCTTCGTAACCGGGATCATTTACTCACCACATAAAGAAATACTTGCACGCTTCACCCAAGAAAAACTTCAATATCCGAATCCCCGCAATTTAAGCACAAATAAGTTTTCAGTGCTGTTATATTGCCTATTCCCAAGTAAGCCTCGCCGTGCTTTTCATGGCATTGTCTCAACAATAATCAGGCAAAGAGCTGAAGCCAGCATTGTTTGTCACATACAGGACAAAACGGTTTCCCTTCGGGAAAAAGCCACGAAACAACCTATATAACATATCAATCATACTTCAATAATCTGGAGCCTGTTTGCTAAATGCACCTGTGTCCAAATTCGGCCATTCGGCCTTCTGGAAACCTTGAAAACAATTGCGTCATCTATCACATCGAGAAACTCGGCGGTTTGATCTAGGATCAAAGGCTTTGTCAACTCGAGTTGAATAGAAAAATTTCCCTCGCACAAAGGTATTCTTGTTTTGTAAGTGACAATATACTTGCCACTCTTTCTTGATTTTATAAACTTCTGTCCGGCTTGTCTCACCCCAGAACCAATTACCAGGTTTTTCTTCTGATCAGCAACGTAATAATTACAGGAAATCTCTTCTTCTATATCTGTCTCAAAATAAATAACAACACATACCTGTTGATCAAATTCAACATTTACAATCGGATGGCCATAATCATCTAACAATTCTGCATATGTGATTCTCGCCCCACCAGAACCATAACGAAATGCCGCCACTCGCTTATCAAACTCCTCCGATCGTTTGAAAACAGCATCGGCTATTTTCACAGACTGCTCGTTTTCTAAAGGCAACTCACATGACTCAACACCTACCGACTCACGAATAAATTGCCGCTGTTCCCCATTCATCTCTTCCCGCATGGTGCGGATATAAAGCTCCGCCACATCCGGGGCCTTGCCAATGGCCTTAACCATGCCATGTTCGAGATAAATGCCACGAGCACACAAACTTTTCACCGCACCCACATCATGACTGACAAACAGGACTGTAGCACCGCTTTCCTGGATACGGGTGAGTGCAGTCATACACTTGGCCTGAAAATTCATATCACCAACAGCCAGAGCCTCATCGACTATCATAATATCAGGCTTAGAGACTATATTGACAGCAAAGGCCAGCCGGACATACATCCCGCTGGAATATGTCATGACTGGTTGCTCAATGAAATCACCGATGTCAGCAAAGGCAGCAATTTCATCAAAACGCCTGTCAATCTCATCTCTGCTCAACCCCAATATTGCGGCGCTCATATACACGTTTTCACGGCCAGTGAACTCTGGATTAAATCCGGTGCCCAGCTCAAGTAAGGCAGCAATACGACCTTGTGTTTTCACATCGCCACTGGTTGGTGAAAGCGTTCCACAAATAATTTGCAGGAGTGTTGATTTTCCCGAGCCGTTACGACCGATTATTCCGACTGTTTCACCTTTTTTTATTTCAAACGAGACATCTTTAAGCGCCCAAAATTCTCGATAATACTGCCGGTGCCCACGCATCAGCATTTGTAAAAGCCGATCACGTGGTTTATCGTATATTTGATAGCATTTACAAAGATTCTCTACCTTAATTGCTATATCAGAGGACATCTGCAAATCCTTTCCTGGTCTTTTGAAACCAGGCGAAACCAAGCCATGCTATCAATATTGAGCAAAGAAAAGAAACAACTAACAACTTTATATCGGGCGGTTTTCCCCAAAAGAGGACATCTCTTGTCTGCTCAACAACAGATGTTAATGGATTCAATCGCAAGAGAATTTGATATTTTTCAGGCAGATTGGAAGCTGAATAAAAAATTGGTGTAAGAAACATCAATGCTGCTGTAAAAATACCAATAAACTGTGAAACATCACGCAAATAAACGCCAAGCGAAGCCAACCCCCACGATATACCTACAATAAATAATAATAATGGGAGAATAACCACAGGAAGCAGTATTATGGTAAGATGCGGTGTACCAAACAAGATTATATAGGCGATTAACCATACTATAAAACTTACAACTGTATGGAATAATGCTCCTCCCAAAACAACCCATGGAAGGATTTCCAAGGGGAAAATAACCTTTTTGACGTAATTAACGTGTGAAAGAATCAACGTAGGCGCCCTGTTAATACATTCAGCGAAAAGATTAAAAACCATCAATCCTGAAAACAGAATAAGGGCAAATTCAGTTTTTGAATCACTGCCTGTATGCCAACGAGCCTTAAAAACGACACTAAAAACAAAGGTGTAAACTGATAACATAAATACGGGATGAAAGAATGACCACAGAATCCCCATAAAGGAACCACGATAACGACCGACAACTTCCCGCTGCACAAAGGTTTTAATGAGATAACGATTACGCCACAAACTGGCAACCATTTCTTTGGGTGCAATAGAAAAACATTGCATTAAGACAACACCTCCTCTGGTCGAAGAAACACCAGACCGCATCTGAATTCCATAGTCCCTTTCCTCCCCCAAAAAAAAACAGTCTATGCTATACACTACTAGCAACAGACTGTTTTTATAAAAATAAATATTGGCTAATTGCCAATATTTACAAAAGATATTCTAATTCGATACTGTCGCAATATACAATAAAGAGTTATTAGTTCCGGTACCACCAACCTGAATCCACATCTTTTTCTGCAGACTAAAAGCTGTCAATAATGTCGCATAAGTCTGGTCAGTCATACTGGTATTCAAAAAATATATCCGACTAGCACCATTTGCCATATCACCACATGCAGCTCCTGATTCATTTTTGACTTTACAAAAAAGGCCAGAAGCTGCAGAAGGTGATGTGCCAACCATCTGAACGCTGACGACAGGGCAGTCTGTATTAGCAAATACCGAACCAACAGACAAACCAATACAGGATATTGCAAGAATTGCTGTAATAATTTTTTTCTTCATAGCTCCCTCCAGTTTTTAAGATTAAAAAAACAACAACTATTGAGTATACTACACCTTGTAAACTTCCCCTCCCTTGTTGAAAAGGAATTGAGAGGTAGGTGAAGCTGCCGATTAAGTCGAATGTGGCAATTACCCCCAACCCCCATCCCGCAAGGGGAGAAGAAACTTTAATACCAAACGAAAAGTTGTGCTGAATAATTACAAACTTTAAACACTTTTATGGTACTTGCTCCATTTTCATTTTGCAATCTTTTTCATCCTACTTTTCAGCCTTTTACTAGGGTACAACTCCTCCTTTGTCCTCTCTTGGTTCAATTTGTACAGCACTCCTATTTTCAGGATTTTTTTTTAACTGCTCAAACTCTGCCTGTTGCACATCATGAAGCCTTTTAATTTCGGCAATCGCCATACCACTTACAGGATCAACCGCTTTCGGGTCATTCCGTAACTGTTCCATCTCTGCATTCTGCACATCATGAAGTTTTTTAATTTCAGCATTCGCCATACCACTTACAGGGTCAACCGCTTTCGGGTCATTCTGTAACTGTTCCGTCTCTGCATGCTGCACATCATGAAGTTTTTTGATTTCACCATTCGTCATTCCACTTAAAGGATCAATCGCTTTCGGGTCACTCCGTAACTGTTCCAACTCTGCCTGTTGAATGCTATGCAATTCCTGAATATCAACCAACTTCATACCGTTTACAGGATCAACAGCTTCAGGATCCTTAAGATACTCCTTTAACTCTTGACGCTGCTGTTCATGTAACTCCTTGATGTCTTCGCTCACTTGCGCACTTGAATCTTTCCCACTTTCCAAGATACCAGCTTTTCCTTTTCCGAAACCCCTGTCGCCAAAGAAACGAAGCTTAACCACACGACTCTTCTCATCATAAGACAACGTAACATTCTGTTTATGAAGAGCTCTCTCAAAAAACTCCCCTATAGTAACCCCAGTATATTGGCCACGTAATGGCAAGTCATTCCATTTCTCATCAAAGACAACTTTATACCCTGTTTGTTTAAAAATTTCTTTAGCAACCAATTTAAGGGGTTCATCTCTCAACTCAAAAGAGATGACTTTCTTTTCTGATATATTACCCAGCTTCTGACTAAATACCGGGTTAGTATACAGCACCAAAAACATACAACTAACTACGACGGATAGTTTAAGCACTCTGTGTCTCATATGATATTCGCTTGGCATACTAAAAAATCAGTCTTATCTTGAAAAGATTGTAAACATTTTACAATAATCATTTCAAACATATTAAAAAATCTTTCACTTCGATGAATCCCCATCAAGATTTCTCTCCTCAACATCTCGCAGGCCAGCTCGCACTTACCTGATCGAAAAGACAAAACCAAAGGCAATCAACATCTAATAAAAGACGAAATAAAACTTTCGAAATTATTAATAGTACAGTAAACATCTTTACATATAAACACAACAAGAATTATTCCTACTTAGCTTGCTAAGGAAAATCTCTTTTTAGCTTTTCATATTTATAAATCACTATATTTTTTTATATCATGCCAACAAGTCTCGTGTCCAATAAAAAACTTTTTTCTCGCCTATATTTCCTCATCCAGCCATACAAACTCAAGTTTATCATCGCCATGATAGCAGCCCTTGTGGTTGCCGGGCTGACGGGCGCCCAGGCCTATATGGTCAAACCCCTGCTTGACAAAATATTTTTTGAAAAAAACACCTTTTTTCTGGCCGTTCTTCCCTTTGGCCTAGTGGCCTTGTTTTTGATCAAGGGACTTTTTTACGGCCTGAATTTTTATCTTCTGGAACAAGTCGGCCAGACCATCATCCGCGACATGCGAGTGAGGTTATTTGACCATATCCACCAGCAATCCCTTTCTTTCTTCCACAAAACCCCCACTGGTGAAATCATTTCCCGAATCGTCTCCGATATCTATCTCATGCAGGGAGCGATCTCCACCGTTGTCGTCGGACTGCTGAGGGACTTTTTCCAGGTAATCTTTCTGCTCACCGTTATCTTTACCATGAACTGGAAGCTGGCCCTGCTTTCCATCATTTTTCTACCAGCCGCCGCTCTTCCCATCGTCAAATTCGGCCGCGCCTTTCGCCGCATCAGCACCACCATGCAGGAAGAAACGGCTGAGGTCTCAAATATTATCCACGAATCCATTACCGGGGCGCCTGTAGTTAAAGCCTTTGCCATGGAGCGATACGAATCAAAACGCTTTGCCGCCCAGGTGCATAAACTTTTTGGCGTAATCATGGAGGATAGTCGTTACCGTCGGATTCAACATCCGCTCATGGAGGTAATCGGCGGCATCGGCATGGCGCTTATCATCTGGTTTGGCGGCAAGGAGGTCATTGCCGGGAACTCGACACCCGGCACCTTTTTCTCCTTCATGACCGCCCTGATCATGATCTATGAACCCATCAAGGGGGTCAGCAAGATCAACTCCACCGTCCAACAGGGACTGGCTGCCGCCACCCGGGTCTTCGCCCTTCTCGATATCGCGCCAGAAATTGCCGACAAGGCCGGGGCGCAAACACTCCCCCCTTTCCAGCAGAACATCACCCTGCACGATATCACCTTCAGTTATGATGGCGTCACCCCGGTGCTTAATGGCATCAACCTCTCGGTGAAGAGGGGTGAGATCCTGGCCATTGTCGGGCCAAGCGGATCGGGGAAATCAACCCTGGCAAACCTTATCCCCCGCTTTTTTGAGATCGAGAAAGGCAATCTGCTCATTGATGGCATGGATATTCGTGACGTGACCCTGAAATCCCTGCGCGACCAGATTGCCATTGTTACCCAGCAAACCATTCTCTTTAACGACACCATCCGCAACAATATCAGTTATGGCGACCCGGACAGGTCAGAAGCAGAGATCAGGGAAGCGGCCCGTGCCGCCTATTCCCTGAACTTTATTGAGCAACTCCCGCAAGGATTTGCCACGGTGATCGGAGAGTCAGGGGTAAGATTATCAGGCGGCGAACGACAGAGGCTCTCCATTGCCCGGGCCATCCTGAAAAATGCCCCAATCCTGGTGCTTGATGAGGCCACTTCCGCGCTCGACAGCGAGTCCGAGCGTGAGGTGCAAAGGGCCCTGGAAAATCTGATGAAGAACAGGACCACCTTTGTCATTGCCCACCGGTTGTCCACCATCAAAAATGCCGACCGGATCATTGTGGTTAAAAACGGGGTTATTATTGAAGAAGGCAACCATGAGGCCCTGCTCGCGCTCCATGGCGAATATGAGTCGCTCTATAATATTCAGTACCAGAATTGATTTTCCCCGGTAGTACCAGCCATGATCAAATATCACCAGGACCACATTGATTTTGATTCTCTGCATCAAAACAACATCGACAGGATACAACTGGCAATGGTTCCAGCCAAAAGCCACGTCCTGGAGATTGGTTGCGCCACCGGTTACATGACCGAATACCTGGCTCGTGACAAACAATGCCGGGTGTTGGGGATCGAACCTGTCCAGGAACAGGCGGAACTGGCAAGACAAAGGGGGCTGGAGGTCATCACCGGCCTGATAGACGCACCGGATATCCTTGGCCTGCTCCTCGCCTACACCCAGAAACACGGTTTATTTGACGCTATCTTCATGTCCCAGGTCATTGAACATATTGCCGACCCAGCAACCACCCTGCGCGCCCTCAA
The DNA here is from genome assembly GCA_903887485.1 of uncultured Desulfobulbaceae bacterium. Classification (GTDB taxonomy): domain Bacteria; phylum Desulfobacterota; class Desulfobulbia; order Desulfobulbales; family Desulfocapsaceae; genus UBA2270. Next base: position 18,018 of record CAISPV010000118.1, read on the forward strand.
GGGCCTGCTCAACCCAGGCGGTCATCTCATCATCTCCACCTGCAGTATTGTCCACTGGAAATGCAGGTTACAGATTCTGTTGGGAAGATGGGAATATGAAGACTATGGCATTTTTGACCGGACCCATCTTCGTTTTTTCACCATCAAAAGTTTTCGCCAGCTCCTTGAAGAGAGCGGCTACACCGTGGTCGATTTTGGTTACACCTTTGAAGATATCTGCCCATTCAAGATCCTGTTTGACACCCGTATCCTTGCCCCCTCCGATCTCCTGCGCCTGATCCCCTTTATTGGCATGCGACTGCGGCGGGCGTACACGGATCTCTTCAAAAATTTCCTGGCCACCCAGTTTGTCTATAAGGCCCAGCCAGTTCACCGCCTGAAATAAAATCATGCTGTTTTCCCGAAAGAAGAAACAAACCCTGACCCGCGACCGTATTCTTGGCCCGAATTACGTCATTGGCGATCATACCTACGGCGAGCCAACCATCCGGCAATTTGATCAGAGCACCCGGCTGGTCATAGGCAAGTTCTGCTCCATTTCCGATCAAGTGACCCTCATCCTGGGCGGCAATCACCGCAGTGACTGGGTCACCACTTACCCCTTCTCCGCCTTCGCAGAAACATGGCCAGAGGCCGCAACCATTAAGGGGCATCCCGCATCCAAAGGAGATATCATTATCGATCATGATGTCTGGATAGGCTATGGCGCCACCATCCTCTCCGGGGTCACCATTGGTAGCGGCGCAGTCATTGGGGCCCGGGCCGTGATCAGCCGTGATGTAGCCCCCTATGCCATCATGGCTGGCAACCCGGCCCAAGAGATCAAAAAACGCTTTGACGACACCACCATCGCCAGACTGCTGCAACTGGCCTGGTGGGATTGGCCGGAAGAAAAAATCAGGACCAACCTTCCCCTCTTGTGCAGCAACCAGATCCAGCAACTACTGATGAACCATGAACAGACCGCCGTGTAGTGTTATCATCGTCAGCTATAATAATTTTGACCAGACCACTGGCCCCTGCCTGCAAAGGCTTGCGCGAAAAGAAAGTGACCTGGAAATTATTGTTGTCGATAATCATTCAGACCAGGCAACACAAGATGCCCTCAGGGCTGCCGCCGAACAAGACCCCCGACTCCGACTAATTCTGAAAGATAGTAATAGCGGCTACAGCGGCGGCAATAATACCGGTGTCCGAGAATCTTCCTCTGATCTCCTGATCCTGCTGAACAGCGATACCGAAGTCCTGCCCGGGGCCATTCCCCGCCTGGTGGAACTGATGAACGAACATCCTGACTGGGCCATGCTCGGGCCCGTCAGCAACCAGAGTGGCAATGACCAGCACATCCACACCATTGGGACAACAGTACAGGAAATCCTGGATGAAGGCGCCACCTGGTGCGCCCACTCACACAACTGCCATTATCCAACCGATATTCTGCATTTTTTCTGTGTGGTTATCCGTAAGGATGTGTATAATCGGTTGAACGGACTTGATGAGGCGTTTGGCTTGGGATACTACGAGGATACGGATTTTAATTACCGGGCGGTAAAGGCCGGGCTGAAGCTGATGATCACCGAGGATGTTTTTGTCTATCATCGGGGTTCCGGCAGCTTTTCCAAGACCTCGCCAGCCGTCAGGAAAATGGTCAAACAGAACAAGAAACTTTTCAAAAAAAAGCAGGGGCATGACCATAACAGTGCCCACTGGCGGCTTAAAAACCTAGCAGCCATGGCCAGGTATATTGATCAGGCAATCCCTGACGGTCCACTGAAAGATCTGCACTATAAATTCAGCAACCGACAGACCTTGGCCCGGCAACTGCTGCCCAACAGTCCCATTAAAAGGTTTTTCTATCTCCGCAAGCTTGCAACAATCGAGAAACAGTTTCTGGCCAGAATCAACGCCTTGCCCATAACCAACCCCCCGCCTACACATCCATGAAAATCGCCATTATCCATAACCAGTTCTCCCGTGGCGGCGGCATGGAGGCCTACATGCTCTTGCTGGTCAAGGGTTTTCTTGCGGCTGGAGACGAGGTTACCATCCACACCTATGAGGTGGACAGGCAGCTTGCCGCCCAGTTCCCCTGTGCCATTAGTCAAACAAGGCTTCCACCCCTGCCCGGACACTGGAAGAAATATCTCTTCTTGCACAGATGCAACACCAGCTTCAACAGAGAAGAGTATGACATCTCGCTGAGCCTCACCCGCACCAGTTGTCAGGATATCGCCGTCTGTGGCGGTGTGCACCCGGAGGCAGTCAAACGGGTAAGCCGATCTTCGCTCTTCCGATGGTTCCATGATAAAATCGAGATTGCCTTTGAAAGAAAGATGTTTGCAACCGTGCCGATTATCATGGCCCATTCACAGTCCATTGCCAGAGAGATCAGCAACAACTACGAAGTGGATAGCAGCAAGATTAAAGTGCTGTACCCGCCCATTGATACCGATAGATTTTTCCCCTCTGACCCCCAGACACTGAAAGAGACCCGGGCAAAATTCAACATCTCTCAGGACAAGCTCACCTTTCTCTTGCCATCATCAGGACATAAGCGCAAAGGATTGCAAGAACTTATCCTGGCGTTCAACCAGCTTGACCCCAGCCGGTTTGAACTCCTGGTGGCAGGCGACAGATTGCCCCGGAAAATCCCGGCAAACGTTCGCCACATCGGTTATATTAATAATCTTGCCCCCATCTACAGCGCAGTTGATTACACCATCCTGCCCTCTCATTATGAGCCATTCGGACTGGTGATACCCGAATCACTCCAATGCGGCACCCCGGTGATCACAACCAGAGAAGTAGGGGCTGCTGAATTACTTTCAGAACAAGACGGCATTATCATGAACAACAATCAACCGGAAACCATCGCCACCACAATCAGGCAACTGAGTAAGACCTTGCCAGTGGCTGCAGATTTTGCCGGCAGACACCGCCTGACCATTACCCAGCATATAGCCGATATCAAAGCACTCTATCCTACGCTCCGCTCCAAATGACAACAGCACTTCAACCCATATCGTTTCCCGAATCACCGGCAAAGATCCTCATCATCAAGCCCAGTGCGCTCGGCGACATTGTCCACACCCTGCCCTTTCTGGCCGCAGTCCGCGCAGCATATCCTGCATCCGAAATTCACTGGGTCGTGGCCCAAGGCCTGCACACCTTTCTGGAAGGTCATCCCATGATCACCAGATTATGGATCATGGACAAAGACCGGTGGAAACAGCTCTCCCGCTTCCGAGAGATCATCCCGGAGATCAACACCTTCCGAAAGGCGCTAGCTCAGGAACATTTTGACGTCTCCATTGATCTCTCAGGACTCCTGCGCAGCGGTCTGATCACCTTTGCCGCCGGCGCCCGTTACAAACTGGGGTTTTCGGATTCCGATGAGGGCAGCCCTTTTTTTTATACCCACAAGATTGAAGGCGGCAGGCAGATCCATGCCATTGACCGCTATCTCAAGCTGGCCGCCCTCATGGGCTGTGACACCTCGCAGGTCAGCCACCCCATGCCCCCTTATCCATCTGACAGCCCCCTGCTCTCTTCGCTCCCTGAACGCTTCTGCGTTATAGCGCCATCCGCCGGGAAAGAGGCTAACCGTTGGCCTGCGAATCGTTTTGGGGAGCTGGCGGCCAGACTGCCCTTGCCTTCTGTGGTTATCAGCAACAAGGCAGACGCGGAAATTGTCGGTGAGGTAGTTGCGGCCAGCAAGGGCATGGCCATCAATCTGGCAGGAAAGACCGGACTCAAGGAACTTGTTGCTCTCATCGCCAAGGCCCGGTTTTTTATCTCCAATGACACCGGCCCCATGCATATCGCGGCGGCGCTCGGCATCCCTGTTTTTGCCATATTCGGCCCGGCCAACCCGATCCGGACCGGACCCTATGGACCAATCCATACGATCATCCAGCAACAACTGGGCTGTATCCCCTGTTACCGACAAAAACCATGTAAGAACTGGAGATGCATGCAGGATATTACCGTGGAAAGAGTCAAACAAGAAATCCTGTCAAACAACTTCATACACGAATAACATAAATCCTCAATCTTGTTTATGCGCACTTCACTCATTATCACCACATACAACTGGAAAGAGGCTTTAGAGCTTTCCCTGCTCAGTGTTTTCAAACAATCTCAGTTTCCAGATGAAATCATTATCGCTGACGATGGTTCTGACAATGCAACCAAACAGACCATTGACAGACTGGCAAAGGATTCTCCTGTCCCCCTGATTCACTCCTGGCAGGAGAATAAAGGATTTCGACTGGCCCGCAGCCGCAATAAGGCCATTGCCAAATCAACAGGTGAATATCTGATCCTCATCGATGGTGACATCCTTCTGGAGCAGCATTTTATTGCCGACCATATCCTGGCAGCCAAAACAGGTTTTTTTGTGCAAGGATCGCGCGTCCTTCTCAAAAAAAAGATAACGCAACAGACTCTGCAACATAAAGAGCTCCGGGTCTGTATCTGTGCCCCTGGTATAGAAAACAGGAAAAATTGCCTTCGATCAAACCTGCTGTCACGGCTTTTTTCCTTCAGCAGCAAAAAACTAACAGGAATCAAGACCTGTAACTTTGCCTTCTGGAAAAAAGATGCCCAGGAAATCAATGGCTTTAATGAAGAATTTCTTGGATGGGGACGCGAGGATTCAGAATTTACCGCAAGATTACTCAATAAAGGCATCAGACGTCAAAATATCCGGTTTAATGCCCTTGCCTACCACCTGTATCACCCGATAAACTCACGCAAGAGTCTGGAAATCAATGACGTCATCTTGGCCAATACGTGTGACAAAAAATTGACTTGGTGTAACCAAGGGTTAGCTCAGCATCTTTAGGGAACCTTTTAGAAAAAACAAGAAGATAAAACCTGATTATTTCATAAGAGGTGGTGAATCCGGCAACCGCCATTGTGATTTCAGCTCATGCAGCTTGGCGTAGCGATAAAAAGTCCCTTCAAAGTTGCCAAGGGCAATAACAAATCCGGGCCATCCGTCCAGAATTCCTCGTTTTAAAAAATAAAGTTGAAAAAATGACCAGATCCCGTGTGCCAAGGCCTTGCCCATACTCGCCCTCTTCCCCTTTTCAGCAAGCTTAACTGCTCCGAGGGTCGAATACTTATTGGCCTTATGCATCACCTCCTCCAGATTCTTGAAAGGAACCTGCCAGATGGCATGACGCAAAAAGCCTGGTTTTTGGGAAGAATTGACTGTATAGGCCTCATGCACCATGTCCTGACTAAAAACAAGAGCCCCTTTTCTAAAAAGTTGGGGCTGACGGTAATCAGGATAAAAGCCAGAGTGCTTGATCCATTGCCCCATGAAAAAATTCCTGCGGGGCACATAATAGGCATCAACGCTCTGAGCGGCATGAATGATTTCCACAATTTCATCCCTGACCTCCGGTGTACACCGTTCATCAGAATCAAGACTGAAGATCCATTCATGGGAGCAGGCAGCCATCGCCTTATTCCGCAGGTCACCAAATCCCTTGAAAGCAACCTGGACGACTCGAGCCCCAAGTGACTCGGCCAAAAGCACTGTATCGTCGGTCGAATAGGAATCAACCACAATAATTTCATCAGCCCACAGAACTGAATGAACCGCGGCCCGAATCTTCTCGGCCTCATTATAGGCAATAATATAAACAGAAATCCGGCTCATTTTGAACGCGACAATGGCTGGCCTGGCAATAATCCCATCCGTATTCTCTCCAGTTCTTCTTCCAAACTATTGTACGGCTCTGACTCTGGCTCTGGCACTATCTGCCGCTGCGGCTGTCGTTGGGGCTGGGGCTGGGGGGGCTGGGGCTGGGGGGGCTGGGGCTGGGGGGGCTGGGGCGGAGTCACTGGGCGTGAAACACCGCTGCCTGCAAGCTTGACAATAATCTGGTCCGACTTCTGTAATCTGCTGACCATAGTCTTGAAAAGATGTTCAGAGACATCAGGATATTTTTTGATCACTTCTTTCAGTTTATCACCAGGATACCGTTTCACCGCAGAGCGCCCCTGGGATATTATTGACGCGACGCGCGGCTCTCCCGAGATTGCCGCCATCTCCCCAAAATATTCACCCGGCTCAGTCAATTCAGCAATCTTTTTTCCGCCCTTGACGACCGTCAACGAACCACGAATCAATTTATAAAAATCAATATCCCGATTCCCTTCACGAATAATCGTATCACCATCTTCATAATTTTCTTGATCAGGATTCACCAGATAGGCGGGAAGGCTCTCCTCGTGGGCAACCGTGCGCCGCAAAACCTCTTCAACACTGGTCACACCAGTCCGGACCTTTTGCAAGGCAGCCTCACGCAATGGAACCATTCCCGACTGAATTGCCACCTTGCGCAGAGTATCCTCAGGGACTTGAGCGCTAATGGCCGTGGCCACCTCATCGGTCACCTCCATCAGTTCAAAGAAACCAACGCGCCCTTTATAGCCGACACCATTACACTCAGGACAACCAACAGCCCCATAGGTGACCAAGGTATCGACCTCTTCTTCACTAAACCCCAACTTCACCAGTTCGTGGGGATCATGCTTCACCGGCCTCTTGCACTTCTGACACAATTTTCTCCCCAGACGCTGGGACAAGACCATCGTAACGGAAGAGGCCAGCATAAAGGCCGGAATCCCGATATTCACCAGACGGGCAATGGTTGCCGCGCTGTCATTGGTATGCAGGGTTGAAAAGACCAGATGGCCGGTCATGGCCGCCTTGATCGCAATCTCCGCCGTTTCCAAATCACGGATCTCACCCACCATGATAATATCAGGATCCTGCCGGAGAAATGCCTTTAGGGCAGCAGCAAAGGTCATGCCCACTTCCGCATTCACATGCACCTGATTGATCCCTTTGAAGTTAAACTCCACCGGATCTTCGGCCGTAAGAATCTTGATATCCTCACTGTTCAGCGAGTTCAAGGCTGAATAGAGGGTAACTGTTTTGCCGGATCCTGTGGGCCCGGTTACCAGCAAAAGCCCCTGGGGCCGGTTCAGACAACGTTTCAACATCTCAAATGTTTCGACCTCAAACCCCAGTTTGGTCAAATCAACATTCAAGGAACTTTTATCAAGAATACGCATAACCACCGACTCACCAAAGAGGGTGGGCAGGGTTGAAACACGAAAATCGACGGAACGGTTATGTCCCAGACGCATCTTGATACGCCCATCCTGGGGGATACGACGCTCGGTAATGTTCAGGTTAGCCAGGATTTTCACCCGGGCAACCAGGGCATTCTTGATCGTAAGCGGCAGGTTCATGGACTTGAAGAGGGATCCATCCTTACGATAACGAACCTGCATATTTTTTTCATACGGTTCCAAATGGATATCAGAGGCGCCCTCCTGCACAGCCTTGACCATGATCCCATTCACCAACTTGATAATAGGGGCATCATTGGCTGCAAACTGATCCTTTCCCTCACTTTCCTCAGTCTCTATCTCAAAGCCATCTGCCGCCTCAGCCACAATGGAGCCAAAGTCATCAATCTCGGAAACCGACATCTCCTCCTCGGCCTTCTCTCCTAGACCACTACGAAGGGCCGCAATCTCGGCAACATCAACACCATAATACTGCTGATATGCCGCAAGAATATCTTCTTCAGTCGAGACACAAACTGACAATTCTCTACCAACCAAATCCTGCAGCTTTTCGACCGCCTCAGTGTCAGTTGGCTCCGCCATGGTAATCTGCAGGGCATTGCCGGCAATACGCAACGGGAATGCCATGAATTTCTTGGCCGTATCATAGGCCATCAATTTCAGGGCATCCTTCTCTGGCGGCTCTTTACTGATATCAATAGAAGAAATATTATACTGGCGATTCAGCAGGGTGCTGATAGTGTCCTTCTCGATATATTCCAACAGAATCAAGATAGCGCCAAGACGTCCGCCACTCTTCTTCTGCTCTTGCTTGGCTCTCTCCAATTGCGCGGGGGTGATATAGCCAGACTTGCTCAGGATTTCACCAATCTTATATTTACCGGCCCCAGACTGATCCTTGACTGTTCCTCGAAGACCAGTTTTTTTGGGTATCATTTTCTTATCAGGTAATGCAGCCATTGAATCCTACAGATAAAAAGACAAATAAAGAGTAAAGGTGCTCCGATCAAAAGGGAGAACCATAGGATAATTTTTCAACTTTCAGCCATTATAAAAAAATAATGTCATCATCTGAACAACAAAAACAGCATAAAGAACCGTAACGAACTGACCAAAAATACAATCATTATTTCGTAACGGCTTTCAAAGAAGATACATCCTTTTCCCTGAAAAAACAAACGGGTTAAAAAGAAAAATCTTTTTAACCCGTTATAAACTGTCCTGATTCACCATCCTTAGACCAGGATGATGGTGAATCAGATCAGGAAAGTGATCTGAGATGAATTAAAAGACACCCTTGACCTTGCCGGTCTCCACGTCAACATCCACACGCCGATAAGCTGGATCAGATGCCGTTCCAGGCATCAGACTGATTGCCCCGGCAACCGGGACGACAAAGCCTGCACCCTTATAGGTAAGGATATCACGGATAGGCAGGGTCCAGCCCTTGGGCACGCCCTTCAATTTTGGATCATGGGACAGGGAGAGATGGGTCTTCACCATACAGGTTCCCATCTCCTTCATATCAGGATCCTCCGCCAGACGTTTCAATTTAACCTGGGCTTCAGGGGTATAGGAAACGCCATCGGCGCCATACACCTCACGAGCGATGAGATCAATGCGTTTTTCCAGCGGATCGGAAAGATCGTAGAGGAACTTGAAGTCGTTTGGCTCTTCACAGGCGTCAACCACCGCATCAGCAAACTCAAGGGCACCGTCACCACCATGTTCCCAATGACGGGACAGGGCAACCCGGGCGCCTGCGGCCTCACAGATCCGGCGCACGGCCTTGATCTCGTTATCCGTATCCGTATAAAAGGCATTGATGCAGACGACAGGATTGATCCCGGCCTTCTTGACCGTTTCAATATGATGAAGCAGGTTTTTACAACCTTCCTCAACCCATCCCACGTTTTCCTTGGCGTACTCGGCAGGCATTGGCTTACCGGGGACGGGAATGGGAGCGCCGCCGTGGCATTTCAAGGCCCGGATGGTGGCAACCACAACTGCACAGTTTGGCTTATTGCCGGAGAAACGGCATTTCAGATTCCAGAATTTCTCAAATCCGATATCAGCGCCAAATCCAGACTCAGTGACGTTATAATCAGCAATCTTCAGGCCAAGCCGATCCGCAATAACCGAGGACTGACCAATGGCGATATTGGCAAACGGCCCGGCATGCACCAAGACCGGCTGACCTTCCAGGGTCTGGAGCAGGTTTGGATTCAGGGCCTGGACCATCCAGGCGGTCATTGCACCGTCCACTTCCAGATCAGCCGTGGTTATCGGCCTGTCCTGGCGGTCATAGGCAACAACAATCTTGGCCATCCGTCGGCGCATATCGGCCAGATCATTGGCAACAGAAAGGATAGCCATGATCTCGGAGGAAACGGCAATGGCAAAAGAAGACTGCATGGTGTAGCCATCCATCTTACCGCCGATCCCAATGGTAATATTACGCAGGGCCTGGGCGCAGAAGTCAATAATCCAGTTGAATTCCACCTTCTTGGGATGGATATCAAGACGGCGCAGATTGCGTTTGGCAAGCTGTTCATCGGTATAATTGGCCTCATGTTGCATGCGGGAGGTCAAGGCTACCATCCCCAGATTGTGGGCATTCATGATGGCATTGATATCACCGGTCAGGCCAAGGGAGAACTCGGTCAGGGGAATACACTGGGCAAGACCACCACCGGCAGCAGAACCCTTGATATTCATGGTCGGGCCGCCTGATGGCTGACGGATGGCACCGATAACACTCTTGTTCCGTTTACCAAGTCCCTGGACCAAACCCATGCAGCAGGTTGATTTTCCTTCACCAAGAGGGGTGGGACTGATGGCGGTCACATCAATATATTTACCATCGGGCTTGTTGCCCAGACGGCCCATGATCTTCTTGAAATCAAGCTTGCCGATATAATGTCCGTGC
>CAISPV010000119.1 GCA_903887485.1 uncultured Desulfobulbaceae bacterium
GAAAGTCCTCACCCTGAAAGGCCTTGCAGAAGAAATTCCCCTTCTCATGGAGCAGGGTATCGGCCATCAGCAAGGTCTGACGCGCCAGATTCAGTGACTGCTGATGATCGGCCCAGCGATTACCCGTGGTTTTAGGGGCAAGGTCAGAGATCAGAACCTTAAAGGCCGGCCTGATCTTCCGCACCAGCAGCACCAGTTCAGGGGCCATGATATCGGCAATGATCCAGTGGATAGGAGCACCGCCGGGCCGCGGGATTTTGGCGGTCTCCTGCAGATCAACGCCCACCACAAGACCCGTTTCGCCAACAATTTCTGAGGCGTAGAGAGACCAGCTTCCAGGACAGCAACCCAGGTCCAGCACCGAATCCCCCCGACGCAGCAGATGGTATTTCTTCTGTGCCTCCTCCAGCTTATAAATGGAACGGGCCGGATATTTGTCCTGCTTGGCCTTCTGATAATAAAAATCTTTTATTTTACGCATAATTTAGGGCACACTTTATTCCATTTACCGATCTTTGACAAGACGGAAATCATCGGACAACATTGCAGCAGACCGCTCCCGATATCCCTTGCCGTCACCCGCTCCTACGTCTCACTGTTCCCGTCTTTCTGCTCCTGCTCCAGATAGCGCCGCACCCATCGGCGCGCGTCCTCCTCACTGGCCACCTCGCCTTCCACCTGAGCCACTTCCAGCGCGTCAAGGATCTTTGCAAAAAGAGGACCTGGCGGCAAAGAGAAAAAGGTAATCAGATCCTGCCCACTCAATAAGCGCGGGCCTTTGATGGCAGGCTGGATATACTGCTCATAGATCGCCAGCACCTCACCCAGCAACCCGGACAGCTCCGCCTCCATCGTCGGCGGTTTTTTTTCACCCTGACCGGCCAGACTGTCAGACATGGCCAGGAGAAACAGACCGATCAGATCATCTCCCGCCTTTTTGCTGAGATTCAGACAGGCCTTGCGGCTCAGGGGTTGTTCCCGCCGCACATTGCAGAGATGAAAGGGCTGCATGTGCATCCCGATCAGGGCCGCAACCCGTTCCCGACTTTCATTACTCCACCTCAGTTCCCGGCCCAGATTCAACACCAGCTCCTTGCCCACCTGATCATGATCATAAAAGGTGACCCGGCCATCCTTGTCCTCCCGTACCGCCATGGTCACAGGTTTACCCAGATCATGGAGCAGTGCCGCCCATTTCAGCCGCACCTTCATCCCCGGCTGAGCGATATACTCTCTGATCCTTACCGCACACTCAGGATAAAAACGGGCGGGAGCTGCCAGTATCTCCTCCATAAAGCCAAGGGCCGCCAGGCTGTGATGAAATACATCCAGATGATGGAAACCTGGTTGCCCCATGCCCACGCCGCGGGCAAGATCCGGTATAATCTGCCAGAGCAGACCGATTTGTGCCATTTCCCCCATCACCGCGTGGGCCCGGTCAGAGGCCATGATCAGCTCCAGTTCGTGACTGATCCGCTCAACCGAAACCGTACGGACCAAGTTCACGTGCCGCTCGATCTCTGTCCTTGTCGCCTCCTCTATCCTGAAACCGAGAGTGGCACAGAGGCGGTAGCCACGCAGCATCCGCAGGGGATCGGCAACAAAGGCATGGGGACAGGCCCGCAGGATTTTCTCTTCCAGGTCGTGCAGACCGTGCAGGGGATCAAGCAGATGCGGCGTAACAGAACAATCCAGCAAGGCCGCAAAGGAGACCCCCATGGCATTGACCGTATAATCACGCAGCCCCAGATCCGCCTCAATGGTTTGCGCCCCTTGGCGAAAGCTGGAAAAATCGATGGTCAGCCCCCGCCACACCACCCGTCCTGCCTCTTCCCCGGCACAACCAAGGGGCACAAAAGCACCGCCACCCAACTCAGCAATCAGGGCCCGGCAGCAGGCCACGGCGTCATGGGCAACCGTGATATCCAGGTCGCCCGGCATCCTGCCCAGCAGCCAGTCACGCACCGTGCCGCCAATGACATAAAAATCCAGGCCCTGGGTCTCTGCCACCCGCGCAAGGGCGCTGATCAGCCGCCTGGGATAATGAGCCATTTGCTTACGCAACAAGGCCGGATCAGGGGGACTGCTGTTTCTTTCTTCTTTCATCTGCCAGCGACTTGGTTTATCGTGTGATATTAAAAATAAGATCATTCTTCAGGCTGGAGTCGGGCTGAAACTCGACCTGCAACCAGCAATTATCCTTCACAATTACCACATCAAAGCAGATATGGATACCCCCACCCAGCGAATGATCAGGATCGGCAAGACCTCTATTGGCCTGCTCGGACTCGATATTGCCATCAACAAGGCCCTGGCCGCAGAAATGGCGGTGCCCCAGGCCGTTGACCTCATTTTCCAGACAGTCAAAGAACAAAACTACATCCCTGCCGCCATGATCGAAAAATACCGGGAAGCCATCGGCCGGGAATACCGCCGGCTGCTTGGCATTGATGATGAGCGGGATCAAGGGCTGACCATCAGGATTCTGGGAACCGGTTGCATCAGTTGCAACGGTCTGCAGACCATGGTGATCGATGCCATGGAACGGGCCGGAGTCGCCGCCGACATCGAGCAGATCCATGACCGGGATGAGATCTGGCGCCTGGGGGTCACCGCCACCCCGGCCCTGATGATCAACGGCCAGGTCAAGATCGCCGGCATCAAGCCGACCCTGGCCCAGGTGGAAGGTTGGATCCGGGAGGTGCTGCCGCACCATGACTGAGCAAATCACCAATCAACCGTTCCTCTACCTGGCGCCCATCCGCGGGATCACCGACTGCCTGTTCCGCAACCTGTTCCAGCATCACTTCGGCGGCGTTGACCAGGCAGTTGCCCCCTTTATCAATCCACAGCCCCATTCAAACTTCGATCCCAGGCAGCTTCGTGATCTGCAACCCGAGGAAAACAAGGCCCTGCCGGTGGTGCCGCAGTTTCTCCATACCGAACCAGACGGCCTGCTGTCTCTGGCGCATCGCCTGCACGATCTTGGCTATGAACATATCAACTGGAACCTGGGCTGCCCGGCACCCATGGTCACCCGTAAACGCCGCGGCTCCGGCCTGCTGCCCTATCCCGACGCCATCATCGCCATGCTCGATCACATCCTGCCCCGGCTGCCCATGCAGCTCTCCATCAAGACCCGGCTGGGCCTCAACCACCCCGATGAACTGGCCGCCCTTCTGCCCAGGCTCAATGACTATCCCCTGAAAGAGATCATCATCCATACCCGGTTGGGCAAGCAGCTCTACAAGGGGACAACCGACCCGGAGAGCTTCGGCCATTGCCTGGAACTGAGCCGCCATCCGCTGGTCTATAACGGTGACATAACCGATGCCGAGACCTTTCACCGCCTGCAAAGGCAATTTCCCACGGTACAGCGGTGGATGATCGGCCGCGGCATCCTGGCCGATCCCTTTCTGGCCGGGGTCATCAAGGGCGAAGAGTTCAGCGGCCAGCAGCGAGCAACCATGTTCATAAACTTCCACCGAGACCTCTACGCGGGCTACAAAGAAAGCCTTGCCGGCCCCAGCCATCTGCTCGGCAGGATGAAGCAGATATGGTTTTATCTGGCGTCCTCTTTCCCCGGGCAACCAAAACTGTGGAAAATAATAAAAAAAGCGGGCACCGAGGAGCAGTATCTTGCAATCGTTGACAAGGCACTCCATCCTTCCATTTCAACAATAAAAAATTTAGAATCCCCTCTCTTTCCTTGACAAGCAGCAGAAACTATCGACACTGAAAAATTTGCCGATGTGGCCCTTTATCGAGCCAAGAATGAAGGAAGAAACAGGGTGGTCCGGTTTACACCGGATATGTGGCAACAAGAAAAATATTAAGGAATTGGCAAGAAGACGAGCGTTATCCGGGCAAGAATCTGCATAAATGTTTTTTTCTCTCTCCCCTCAGGGGAGTTGGGATGAGAGGAAACAATCCTGATTTTAAACCCCTGCTTCCCCCTCATCCGGCCTTCGGCCACCTTCTCCCTCAGAGAGAAGGACTGAACGGCAACTGCGCACGAATCAAGATATTCTTTACAAAGATGCCTTTTCCGCCAGCCAGCCGCCGCCCAAGGCCTTGAACAAGGCAACCAGGTTGGTGGAGACGGTGCGGCTGGACTGGGCGAGGGCATCCTCAGCTCCATAGAGTGAGCGCTGCGCATCCAGCACGGCGAGAAAATCATTCTGGCCCGCGGCATAAAGGGCGGTGGCAAGATCCACTGCCGTGCGGTTGGCCGCCACAGCCTGGACCAAGGTCTGACGATACTCCTCCTCCTTGGTCGAGGCGATCAAGGCATTTTCTACCTCCCGCAAGGCGCCCAGCACGGTCTGCTCATAGGCCAGGAGTTCTTCTTCCTGAAGGGCTTTTTTTAATTCCAGATTGGCGCGGCCGCGGCCCATATCAAAGAGCGGCCAATTCAGCGAGGGACCAAGCAACCAGGCGCTGCTGGCCTGATTGAAGGCCGAACTGAACGTGCTGTTCTGCAGACCAAGACTGCCGGTGACAGTAAATTTGGGCAAGAGATCGGCCCTGGCCACGCCGATCCGGGCGGTGGCGGCATGGATCTTCGCTTCTGCCCGGCGGATGTCCGGCCTCTGGCTGATAAGATCTGAAGGCAGGCCGAGCGGCACAGTCGCCAGGGCCACGGGCAGGGCGGCATCTGGAGTCAGTTCTGCCAGCAGGGTGGACGGTTCTCCGCCCAGCAGCAGGCTCAGGCTGTAGATCGTTTGCCTCACCTGCGCCTCAAGCAGCGGGATCTGCCCGGCCGTGGTGGCGGCGAGCGCCTCTGCCCTCACCACATCGAGCCTGCTGACAAAGCCTGCGCTCAAACGCTTACGGGTCAATTCGACGCTGTGTTCCTGGGCCGACAGGTTCCGGCGGGCAAGAGTAAGTCGCTGCTGCAGGGAACGCAGATTCAGATAGTTGCCGGCCACCTCGGCGCTCAGGCTCACCAGCAGATCGCGGCGGCTTTCCACAGCCGTGTCAAGATCCGCGCCTGCCGCCTCGACCCCGCGCCGCACCCCACCAAAGAGATCAATCTCCCAGCCGGCATCAAAGCCCATCTTGTAAAGATCGGAGGTTACACCCTCGCCGCTGTTTCCAGACCCCGGTGTCCGGCTGCGCCTGTACGAAGCGGAGGTATCCACCGTCGGGCCAAGGTCTGCCCCGGCGATGCCCATAGCAGCGCGTGCCTGGCGGATTCGGCTTTCAGCCATCCGCAGGTCCAGATTAGCCTGTATGGCCCGCTCCACCAGGGAGGTAAGCTGGGGATCGTTGAAGGCCGTCCACCATTGCGCCATATCCTGAACCGCTTTGGGTGCGGCCTCGGGGGCGATTGAAGCCTGTCCCAGCCACTGGGAAGAAACCTTGGTCTCGGGGCGTTGGAAATCAGGACCCAGCATGCAGCTGGTCAAGAGGGGCAGGCAGAGGCAGAGGGCCAGACAGGTCCGGCATGGTGTACGGTGCAGGTGAGGGATCATGGTTTTCCTTGCTCCTTGAAAAGATGGGCCAAAAGGCCGGCCCGGTTACCTTTATTCAAAGCGTAACGCCTCAATAGGGTCAAACCGTGAGGCCTTCCAAGCCGGGTAAAATCCAAAGATGATTCCCACCCCGGCCGAGACCAGCACCGCCGCGGCGATGGCCGCAGGCGACGTTTCCACCGGCCACTTGAGCAGGAGCTGCACCAGCAGAGAGCCACCATGGCCAAGGACTATGCCCATGGCCCCGCCGGTAAGACAGAGCACCACCGCCTCCACCAGAAACTGCTGAAGGATGTCCTTCCCCCGGGCCCCCACCGCCATACGCAGGCCGATCTCCCGGGTGCGCTCGGTCACGGAAACGAGCATGATATTCATGATCCCCACCCCGCCCACCACCAGCGAGATCATAGCCACGGTCAGCAGCAGATTCGTCATGAGGGTGGTGGTGGTGGAAAGGGTTTTGGTAAGCTCGGCCATGTCGCGGATACTGAAGTCGTCCGGCTCATCAGCGCGGAGGTGATGCCGTTCCCGGAGGAGCGCCGTCATCTGCTCGATGGCCAGGGATATCTCTCCGGCGTTGTTGGCCGCGGCCATGATACTTTCGATATTGGCGAAGCGCACCGGCATAGGATTGTCGGCCTGCTGGACGCTGGAGCGTTCAGGGTAGAGGCTGATCTGGGCCGCCGGGTAGAGATTGGACAGGGTGTTTACCGTATCGGAGGTGGCGGCAGCAGTTGAAGCGCTCTGATTGGTGGTGGAGAGGCTTGAACCGGTGACCCGGTATTTGATGGTGGTCCAGGGCGCAAGGATGACGTCATCCTGATCCTGACCCATCATATTGGCGCCCTTGGGGGTGAGTACCCCGATCACCCGGAAGGAGATGTTCTTGATCCGGATCTCCTTGCCCACAGGAGATGCCCCCTCGAACAGCTCCCGAACCAGGGTCTGACCGAGCAGGCAGACCCGGTTGCCGTTGAGCACGTCCCGGTCGCTGAAGGGCTCGCCCTCGGCCAGGATACTCCAGTCCTGGACATCAAGAAAGGCTGGAGTCGTGCCATACATGGTGTTGGGCACCCAGTTGCGGTTGCCGTACACCACCTGGGTCCGGGCGCGGACAATGGGCGCGGCATTGTGAATGGCCGGGCATTCCCGCAGGATGGCCTGGTTGTCTTCCGGGGTCAGGGTGGTGGAGGTGCCCACCCCGAAGGAGATCCCGCCGCTGGAGGCAGTTCCCGGCCGGACGACAAGGACATTGGCCCCCATACTGGCGATGGTTTTCTTGAGAGATGACGAGGAACCGGCGCCTATCTCCATCATGGCGATGACGGCACCGACGCCGATAACGATCCCCAAGGTGGTGAGCATGGCCCGCATGGGATTGCGACGCAAGGCCTTAAAGGCGGTGCGGGCGGTGGCATAAACCCTCATGACACACCTCCCGGGGCTTCCGAGTCTGGCTCAGCAGCAGGAACATCGCCCAGAATCAACCCATCGTCAAGACGGATCACCCGTTTGGCATGGCCGGCCACCTTGGGGTCGTGGGTCACCATGATGATGGTGATACCGTCCTCACTGTTGAGCAGCTCGAACATCTGGAGCACCTCTTCGCTGGTCCGGGAATCGAGATTGCCGGTAGGCTCATCGGCAAAGAGCACGGGCGGCCGATTGATCAGGGCCCTGGCGATGGCAACCCGTTGCTGCTGGCCACCGGAGAGCTGGGAAGGATAATGGTCAAGGCGGTCGGCCAACCCCACCCGACCCAGCATCTCCGCGGCCCGCCCTCGGGCCTCACTGTCGCTCAGGTTCTCGGCGGCATACGAGAGCGGCATAGCCACGTTCTCGATGGCGCTGGTTCGGGACAGCAGATTGAAACTCTGGAATACGAATCCCAGTTTCCGGTTGCGGAGCAGGGCCCGTTCGTCAGAGGAGAGCCTGGAGGTCTCCTGGCCTTCCAGCCAGTATTCGCCTGCGGTCGGGCGGTCCAGGCAGCCCAGGATGTTCATCAAGGTGCTTTTGCCGGACCCGGACGAACCGGTAAGCGCGATCAGCTCCCCTTGGCGGATAGTGAGGGATATGCCTTTCAGCACGGGTACGAATATGTCCCCCATCTGGTAGGTCTTTTCGATACCGTGCAGTTCAATGAGTTCCATGACTCTACTCTACTTAGTGTCCGCCGCCGCTTTTCCCGCGGCCCAGTTTCGGGGTGAAAGGATTGGCGGCTTCATCCTTGCCATTGCCGGAGTCCGGCAGGCGGATGCCAATAACAACCTGCATCCCCTCGCGCAGGTCCGCGCCTTCCACCACCGTGCTGGCGCCGTCGCTGAATCCGGTCTGAACCTCTATCTGGCGGAGTTCTTGATCCTCATCAACCACCCAGAGAATCCCTTTGCCCTTGCCGTTATCCGGAACCTGAGTAGAGGCAGGGCCTTTATTGCCACGTTCCAGCCCACCTTTTTTCATGCCACCCTCACCCGCCCCCTCTTTGGCCGGCGGGCTCCAACGCAGGGCCGCATTGGGTGCCTGCAGGACATTGTTCATCTTTTGCAGCTGAAACTGAATATTAGCGGTAAGGTACGGCAGGAGACGACCATCAGCGTTATCAGTAGAAATTTCGACCGTATACGTTACCACGTTCTGGGTCATGGAGGCGTTGAGCCGGATCTTGCCCACCTCACCCAGGAAGGTCTCGCCGGGGAAGGCATCTACGGTAAAGCTCACCGGCAGGCCGGGGTGGATCTTGCCGATATCCGCCTCGTTCACCGCCACCCAGACTTGAATACGGGTGAGATCCTTGGCCAGCAGGAAGAGGCTGGGGGCATTCAGGCTCGCCACAACGGTCTGGCCGGTATTGACTCGGCGATCGATAATGATACCCTTGACCGGCGAGGTGATGGTGCAATACCCGAGATTGCGCCGGGCACGCGCCAGCACCGCCTCTGCCTGGTGGATTGCCGCCTCACTCACCGCAACCTGGGCCAGCGCGATTTTATACGCCGCTTCATAGCCCTCGTAGCTCGATTGCGCCAAGGCTTCGGAAGGGCCGAGCTGCTTGGCGCGTTTCCAGTTCTGTTCCGCCTGACCCAAATCGGCCTGGGCCCGTTGCAGGCCGGCCTTGCTTGACAGAATCTGGGCATCAGCCTGGGCCACGTCAGCCGCGTAAAGCGAATCATCGATCCGGGCCAGCACCGTGCCTGCCTCCACCACGGAACCGTAGTCCACGGTTTTGCCCTTGACGTCCTTGCCAAAGGAGACAATCCGTCCGGCTACCTGCGCCCCCACGTCGATGACCTCTTCCGGTTCGACGGTGCCAGTGGCGCTGATGGAAATCAGCAGATCCCCACGCTTGAGCTCGGCGGTCCGGTAGGCGGCGCCCTTTCCCTGACTACGGGTAAGCCGCCAGGTGACGAGGCCGCCAAGGAGAAGCACAGCAATCAGGATAATAAGGGATTTCTTGCCCAAGCTTTTCATAATTCAACCTCGTTGTCTGACTGTTGCGCCTGCCGGTCGCCAAGTGCACTGATACCGGCCATGCTGAAACGAGTAACATGGTCTGCGAGTTGTTCCACATCATCAAGCAGGGACTCAAGGCCGGTTGGCGGCAGTCCCGGTGCTATCTTGCAACGACGGGCGTGAAGCAGCGGCCCAAAACACTGGGCTCGAATACTCATGGTGCAGAGCTGCACCTCATGCGCATGGGGCTCTTTGCCCAATAATTCGCCAACCAGAAGGGCAAGGCCCTGGAAGATCGGCTCCACTGATTCGTGAATGGCCTTGGTAAGCAGGCCGGTCGGACTTGCCATCTCCTTGTGGAAGATGTCAAACTCATGGCTTTGCGGGTCAATGATCCGGCGCATGATCGCCAGTATCCGGCCGCGCAGCCGTTCTTCCGCCAGGGCCTCAGCCGGAATGCCTCCCTCCAGAGGGTAGGTCGTTAATGACTGGGTAAAGGCGTAGCGCCAGCTCTCCACATACAGGGCTTCCTTGCTGCCGAAATGGTAGCTGATCGCAGCGGTGTTAGCCGCTGCCTGCCGGCAGATCTCAGCAATGGTTGCCTCCCGGAAACCTTTGCGGGCAAAGACTTCACTGGCAGCCGCCAACAGATTTTGACGTGTTTCCTGACCATCGCTACGCTGTTTTCTCACGGATCATTCCCTTTTTGAATAAGTTAAATGCATATTTGACTTATTTGTCGGGTCACGTCAAGGATTTTTTAGGGCGGGGATATACTCTTGCAGTACTTTGTAAACAGGGACGGATAAACCATTACCGAGAATGCAGAAGAGACAGGTGGCATGGGAAAACAGGGCAGTCAATTGAACACCGGCAAGCGAGCAGCGACAAAAGCATAATCGCTGAGTGCCGCGTCACTTTAAAACCGTTCAAAAGACCATCATTATACTGCCTGGGCCTGTTCCTGTTCCCACTTCGCGCGCCAGCAGACCTTCTGACGCCAGATATTGGCCTGTGCCGGCTCAGGCTGCTGCCTTCTGCGGCTGACCTCCTTGACCCCCCCATTTTCAAAAACCACCAGGGTGTCGGCAAAGACCTCCACGTCAGCCGGGTCGTGGGTGATGACCACCAGGGGCACACCAAATTTCTGCCGGATCTCCAGAAGCTCCATCCGCATCCGGTGCCGGAGCATGGAGTCGAGGGCGGAAAAGGGTTCATCGAGCAGGAGAATGGAGGGTTTCTTGATCAGCGCCCGGGCCAGGGCCACCCGTTGCCTCTGTCCCCCGGACAACTCGCCGGGCAAACTTTCAGCAAGGTGAGTGATCTCAAAGGCCGCCATAATCTCCGAAACCTCCTGCCGCTGCCCCGGCAACAACCCGAGATACCAGGTTTTTTTCAAAGGGTAGGCGATATTCTCTCGGACGCTCAGATGCGGAAACAGGGCATAATCCTGAAACAGATAGCCCATCTTGCGTTCCCGTGTCGGCAGGTTGGTCCTCTGGCTGTCATCAAACAGAACCTCGCCGCCCACACTAATCCTGCCGCTGTCAGGCCTGACCAACCCGGCAATGGACTGGATAGTCAGACTCTTGCCTGAACCGGAGGCCCCGAAGATCACCGTCAGGTCATCCTGCGAGGAGAATGATGCCTCCAGCACAAAGCTTCTGTCTCTGGAGCGCAGTGTTTTGCGGATGTCAACCTCAAGTCTCATGGTTTATACCCTCCTTGCTGCCAGCTTGTTGGTCATCACCAGGATGGTGACGCAGACCACCGACATGATCGCCACCAGGGTATTGGCCAGTCGATAGTCCCCGGCCTGTACGGCATCAAAGACCGCCATGGCTGCGGTCTGGGTTTTTCCCTGAATGTTGCCGGCAATCATCAGAGTCGCCCCGAAGTCGCCCATGGCCCGGGCAAAGGCCAGCATGGTGCCCGCCACCAGACCACGGACCGAGAGCGGCAGCGTTACCCTGAAAAACACCTGAATCTCCGTATCACCCAGGATACGGGCGGCCTTTTCATATTCGGTATTGACCCCTTCAAAGGCGGCCCGCGCCGACTTGAAGAGCAAGGGAAAGGCCACCACCGTCGCCGCCAGGACCGCTCCCTGCCAGGTGAACATCAAGGTGATGCCAAGATGGTCATGCAGCCATCCGCCCAGCCACCCGTTGCGGCCCCAGACCACAATGAGATAGTAACCCAGAACGGTGGGCGGCATAACCAGCGGCAAGGTCAGGATGGCATCGAGCAGATCCCGGCCCCAGAAGGAAAAGCGGGCAACAATCCAGGCAAAGGCCACGGCAAAGCCAAAGGCGATCAGGGTCGCCAAAAAGGCAATCCGCAAGGTGAGCCATAAGGGGAAAAGATCGGGCATGGTTGTTTGAATGAAAAGGGCCTTATTGAGAATTTATATTTTTTTAAACCCATATTTGGTCAGGACAGCCTGACCTTCCGCGCCTTTCAGATAGCGGATAAAGGCTTGGGCCTGTTCCTGCTTCGCACTTGCCGCCACCACAGCCACCGGATAGACAATGGGCTTGGCGGTGGCTATTTCGGCCACAACCTGCACCTTGTCTTTTACGGCCACCGCATCGGTCGCAAAGACAAAACCCGCCTCAACCTCTCCCCGCATCACATATTCAAGGGCCTGCTTTGCCGAGCTTCCCATGACGCACTTGGGAGCAACAGCCTCCCACATCCCCTGTTTTTCCAAAGCCGCCTTCGTATATCTGCCGACAGGCACCGATTCAGGATTACCCATACTGACTTTGAGCACCTGGGCTGATTGCAGATCAGCAAGCCCCTTCACCACACTCATATTCACCGGGCTGATCAGCACGAGGGCATTGCCGGTAAAATCGGTTCTGCTGCCAGGCAGGATGAAACTGCCTTTTTCCGCTTTATCCATGGATTGCTGATCGGCCGCGGCAAAGAGATCAACAGGGGCGCCCTGTTCTATCTGCTGCAGGAGTGGACCCGTCGCTGCAAAATTGAAGCGGACTATCACCCCCGGATTTTTTGTCTCATAGGCCTTGCCGATCTCCTTGAACGAATCAGTGAGACTGCTGGCCGCCGAGACCAGGAGTTCTGTTTCGGCGCTGGCGCGGCCCGGGCCCCAGCAAAACGTGGCCATAACCATTGCTATCCCCATAAAGACCTTCATAAACATGATGCTTTCCCCCTCATCTCATCTTCAGTTGGAATCTTTTCAGCACATAAGCTCTCCGAAAATTCCGCGGTCATCTCCTGCAAAAGATCCTGGAAGCGCCCATGATAGTGCCAGAAGATGGCAATGGCCTTCTCCCCTGCGGGTGTGACCGTGGCCCCGCCGCCACTCTTGCCGCCCCGGGCGGTTTCCACCAGCTTGCAACCGGCCTGCCGGTTCATGGAATCGAGCAGATCCCAGGCATGTTTATACGACATCTCCATGGACCTGGCCGCCTGGGCAATAGAGCCGTGCTCCTTGATCCGCTCCAGGAGAACCACCCGGCCATGACCAAGAAAGGTGCCGTCAGCGCTCTCCAGCCAGATCCTGCCCCGCCATTGCAACCCTAATTTTATTTGTTGTCTGTTCTTTTCCATGGCGATATACTTATCAGAATATATCGCCATGTCAATTATTTTTTCTGGCACTCGCCAACCAAACCTTAACTTAAATCCCCAAAAATCACGCATGACAGGAACATGTTGACGGCAGAAGCACACCATCAACATGCACGTCCTACTCCTTCGGGCTGTATGTTCTAATCGCTTCGATACTGGCCCAGTCATAATAGGTATTGATATTTATACCGTCCGATCCATCTTCCGAAATGCGGACAAACTCCCCTAAAAAAATTACGGCGGAATCATACATTTTTCCCTCATTGATCTGCAGGGTAACTCCCTTGCGCAATTTCCTCGACAACGTGCCATGGACCGGCATTGAGGCATATTCAAATATTTTTTCCCAAGTTTCTTTCATCCTTCCCTCCTTCTTTTATCATATGGATTAACCAGCTTATCTCATCGCTGCAGAAAGGTCCGCAGACAGATGAGTTCCGTTGTCTGCCAGCCCAGACTCCAGTAGAAGTCAAGGGCCGGCATATTGTTACGGTCGGCCAGGAGTTGCAGGCGCGACACCTTGTTCGCCTTGGCCCAACCGCTAATCGCTTCTATCAGCAGGCGGCCCACGCCATGCCCACGCCATTGTTCATCGACCACCACATCTTCAACCAGCAGGGACAGGCCACCCTCCGCCGTGGAGACAAGCAACTGCCCGGTACACATGCCGACTACCCGGCCTTCAGCCTCGGCAACCAACACACAACCGCGCTCATTTTCAAGCATCAAGGCCAGGCCAAACCGCTGCTTCTGCTCATCGAAGGCAAAATCATCTTCGATTGAAAAAAGTGCTGCCAGCAAAGAGACCAGGCGGTCAAGGTCAGCAGGTTCTGCGCTTCGTATCTTCACCCTTACGTCGGCCATGGTTCCTTTTTCCTGTTATCCTCAGATCATGCAGCAAAATTCATAAACCGGGTTGGCTTGGTTCAAAAAATTCGATACGGATATTTTCATCATCAGCTTGGGTCAAGGTATACAATCTGCCATCCGTGAAGGTCATCCCATGAGCCGCGGCAACATTTTTCAGCTTGGCAATGGAATCCTTGATACCAC
Organism: uncultured Desulfobulbaceae bacterium; assembly: GCA_903887485.1. GTDB lineage: Bacteria > Desulfobacterota > Desulfobulbia > Desulfobulbales > Desulfocapsaceae > UBA2270. Next base: position 13,584 of record CAISPV010000119.1, read on the forward strand.
TTTCTTCAGCCTCACTGTTGGTATGGATGAGAAGTTCCTTATTATTGGGGGTGAATTCCAGAAGAAAGGCATTGTGTTCCAAAAACACCAGATCTTCATAGGCGTAGGATATCCCCATCCCGGCAGATTCAACAATTTCTGTGACAATTCCTAAAGGTTTCAAACTCATTTTTCATTCTTCCCGGCTAACCCCGATAAACGGGATAAGTACCTTCACGAAATTCGTTTCAAAAAAGAAGAAACGAATTTCTAAGGTACTAAAAGTTGTTGTTCCACCAGATTCTGCAACCTGCTTGCCAAATCCAGCATGACAGGAATTTCCTCCATGGCCGGCCCGGTGATATTGAACGTATCCACGTCACAGATCTCCTGATATTGATCAAGATTCAAGAGTCCCTCCCGGATGCCTGACATGGCGCCGGGAAAGGCCTCATCCATGGCCTCGACAAGATCTTTCATGGTGTGGTTATTGGGTAATTTCCCTTGGCACATCAGGGCGGTCATGACGAATTTTTCAATGGCCATAGCGATAATGTTGTAAAGGATCACGGTGGTGAAGGCCTTTTTGTGCTGCGCATAAGCTGCGGACGCGGTCTTGAGGAAGGCCTTGCCCTCACCCCAGAAATCTTCCCATCCGCTTATGGGCTGGGCCTTTTTCAGGTCGGACAATGAAAAGTTTGGGGTCGTTTTCATGGGGAATGCGCCTCTTTTTTTGGTATGAGGAAGAAGATTGAATGGATCTACCGACACAGCCTTTTCAGTTGGCTGTGGTAATCAAGGCATCCATGGCGACTCATAACTCTTCAGCCTTGCTGAGAATATAAATGTCTCGCCATCTGGCACCACAGGTTGCGCAAAACATGGAAACATGAACCTTGCCAGCCTTTATCTTTTCCGGTGGTGCACTGGCCTTAAGAACCGTTGAACCGCATTTTGGACAGTTTTCACCATTGGACTCCAGGTATGATTTGAAGGTCATCTGTTCCCTCTTTTTTGTTCATTGCGACTCATTCTCCTGACACCCTATGAGGCGATCAGATACTCTGCCGCCGGTTCCCCGTCCTCAATGCCATCGAGAATGGCATCAATGGCCTCAGTACTGCTTACCCCTTTAAACCACCAATTTTCCGGCTGAACCACCATGATTGGCCCGGACTCACATTGTTTGAGACAGGTGGTAGCGGTGACCAGGCAGTCGAGGCCGCGGTCCAGGATCTCCTCTTCCAGATACTGAAGGAAGCCATCGGTCTGCTTGTGGCAGAGGCCTTTTTTATCGCCCGCCACCCGGAAACTCTGACAGACAAGGATTTGTCGCTCTGGGATTGCCATTTTTTCTCCTTTCTTGTGTTGATAAAAAATTTTCAGACCACCGAAACAGATCATTCTTTACGGCATTTTTTTCCATTTTTCCCACCGCCATACAGAACCTCAACCGAACCTTCGATATTGTCATCGGTGATGAGGACAGTGATACCCTGGCTGCTTAATACCTTTCTGGGACTCTCGCCGGCGCTGGCCGCCAGCAGCACAAAACAGTCTTTCAGGGTATCAGCCAGGATCTCCCAACGAGAGGCGCCAGCCCCAGGCTCAGGAAGGGTTCGAGTTCCAAGCAGACAAACAAGTCCATCTTCCCTCGGGCCATAGATCAGCGCCGTTACGGCATGACCAAGATGGAGATCAACCTCCATACCGTTCGAACTGACCACTGCCACATTCGGGCGATCAACGCTGGGCTTTGGCAGCGCCGACGCCACTGAGCAGCAGCTCTCTCCCGAGCCATCAGCCGTCCTGTCGGCTTGAATTTTCTCAGGGGCAGCCACCACAGTCAGGTATTTTGCCACTTGATCGCGAACCCTGATCATCAGTTCATGGCTCGGTTGTTCAAGCATTTCTTCACCTTCACTGGCCGGATCAAAGGGCACCAATACCATGGATTTCACCCCCAAGGCCGCCATGGACATGCTAAGTTCCTCTGCATGCGCATCATTATACCCAGGATAGATCGTGGTTCTGACCTGCACAGCGCATCCAGCCCGCAGAAAGGCTACTATGGCCCTTATCTGTTCGTCCAGGAGCAGGCCGACTGCCGTGAATAACGGAACCGTCTTGATACCGGGACGGATCCAGGCATACAATTTCTGCACTACTTCCAGATCCACACCATCCACCAGCAGGGTAACATGGCTGACACCAGCCTTGATCAGTTGCTCGACAGACTGCTCGCCTCCCAACCCCAGAGTGATAATTCCCAGATTCATGGTCGGATATTTCTCCCGCACCAGACGCAAGGTCTCAAGAGTCGGCCCCAGATCAGCCAGCGGATCACCGGGACCCGCTATATTCACCCCATCAATCTTGTCACCCTTGTTCAGAAGCTCATCAAGCCAGGCCAGTGCCTGCGCCGGTATCATTGCCTGCATGGATTCCTTGGTCGAGGCAAAGCGAATGCGATTATTGGCGCGCGGAGCTACCGGCAGATTCACCCATCGCCCCTGCGGTGAATGAATCTGCGTGGCGGAACAGGTACAGGTACTTTGAGCAAGAGTTGTCATTTTTATTCAATGGTTATCAATTGATTCCAACCCGGTTTATCGGCATCCAGCATTACGGTTTTCTACCGCCTGACTTCTGCTGAATGCCGACCACTGCCGCCTCATCCTTACAGGACAAGCTCAAACTTCGATTCAGGATCATCCCGGTCCTTGCGATCCTGGATGACACCCAGGATTTTTTCCAGCAGCCGCAGGGCCCCCTTGTAGCCGACCGTCGGGAAATACTGATGTCCCTGCCGGTCAAGGATGGGGAAACCCCAGCGCACCAGCGGGATATCCTCGTCCCGGGCGATATACTTACAGTAGGTGTTGCCGATAATCAGATCCACCGGCTCATTCTTGATCCACTGATGGAGCAGGAACATATCGCCCTTGGCCCTGACATTGACCGTAAAAGGCATGTCCTTGGTGATTTCCAGGATCCGTCGCTCAAATTCCTTACCGGGCGTACCGGTAACAATATGGATCGGACACATGTCGATGGAGACCAGAAACTCGGTCATGGCAATGAGCTGATCAGGATCACCCACCAACGCCACCTTTTTGTGGTACAGATACTGATGCATGTCAGAGATCATGTCCACCAACTGCCCCCGTTCCAGGGAGATCTCATCGGGCACCGTGACCCCGGCGATAATCCGCAAGGCATCGATGAACCGGTCGGTGGCCTTGAGCCCAAAGGGCATGTCCAGCACCTGACAGGGAACCTTGTTCTTGGTGTCGAGTTCATGGGCCGCTGCGGCTGAACACCATTCACCAAGGGCCAGGGTGCCGATGGAATCGCCTGCAGATATGAGCTCGGCCACTGTGGTTCCGCCATCTGGAAACATCTTGTACTCCCCGGACAGGGGGCCATTCAAAACTCCGGAGGTATCGGGAAACATGATGGTCTTCACCCCGATCATATTGGTCAGCCGCTTGATCTCCTCCATATCCGATGGTTCCACCCAGCCGGGGATAATATTGACCTTGCCGTTCTTCTTGCCGGTGGTCTCGGCAAGGCCTGCCATGGACTTGACCATGGTCGAAAACCCGGTGACATGCGACCCCACATAACTGGGGGTGGAGGCGCTGATCATGTACTTGCCCTCGGGAATCTTGCCCTCGGTGATCGCCTTTTTCCTGATCTGTTTCAGATCATCGCCAATGGTCTCGGAGAGACAGGTGGTATGGGCGGCGATAATCACAGGATTATAGACGGCAAAGATATTTTCGATGGCCTGCAGCATATTGGCCTGGCCGCCAAAGACCGACGAACCTTCCGTAAAGGAACTGGTGGCCGCAGAGACCGGCTCCTTGTAATGCCTGGTCAAGGTGCTCCGATGATAGGCGCAGCAGCCCTGAGAACCATGACTGTGCGGCAGGCAGCCATGGATGCCCAGTGCGGCATACATGGCGCCGATGGGCTGGCAGGTCTTGGCCGGATTGATCATCAAGGCGCTGCGCTCGGTTATTTCTTTTGGTGTGTGTCGTAATAGCATGATTTACCTCAAAAATTGAGTGAATGAATACGGCGAAAAACTCATAAATACTTACAAGACGATGGCTAAGCCAAAAGGCTCAAAGACGAGACGCCAAGTCCTGAGGAATGAGGCGTACTGTTGGGTACGCCGCAATGACGAAGGATGCAGGCAACGAAGTATTTGGGCCTTTTCGCGACGCCATCTTATTCCCACCCGTATGTAGCAGACAATTGGGGATTATCCTGCCAGGGGGCCTTCATATAGCTCCAGACCTTGCTGTTCACCAGCCGATCGATTTCCTGATAAAAGTTGATCGCCCCCTCAAATCCGGCATATGGTCCGCCGGAATCATAGCTGTGCAACTGCTTCATCGGCACGCCCAGCTTCTGGATGGAATATTTTTCTTTGATTCCGGCGCAGAAGATATCCGGCTTCATCAGTTCCACCAGCTTTTCCGCCTCGTACTGATTGAGATCATCAATAATGAGGGTGCCGTTTTCCATATCAGGGGCCAACCCGTCATAATGTTTGAACTTGTAGCCGGCATCTTCCAGCGCCTTGATCTCTTCGGCGCTTTTACGTGGGTTAAAGCGGTTTGCATCAGCCTCGACCTCCAGCTCTTCGATGTTCCGGCTGTCCGCATCCACCTTGAGATCAGGAATAACCTGCCGTCCCTCATAGTCGTCACGATGACCAAACTCATAGCCGGCGGAGATGACCCTCATCCCCATCTCGTTAAACAGCTCCTTGTAATGATGGGCGCGGGAACCACCCACGAACATCATCGCCGTCTTGCCCTCAGTACGGGTGCGGACATCGGTGCGGGCCGCCAGGACCTTCGGCATCTCCTCAGCAATAACCTCCTCAACCCGATCGATGAATTCCTGATCGCCAAAGTACTGGGCGATCTTGCGCAACGACTTGGCCGTGGCATCGGCGCCGATAAAATTCACCTTAATCCAGGGGATGCCAAATTTGGTCTCCAGCATGTCGGCTACATAATTAATGGAGCGGTGGCACATGACAGCGTTCAGGTCGGCCTTATGGGCCGAGGCAAACTGGTCATAGGTCGAGTTTCCGGAAAAGGTGGCGATATTGGTAATGCCGCATTTTTTAAAGATCCGGTCGATCTCAAAGCCATCACCGCCGATGTTGTACTCGCCCAGCAGGTTGATCTTGTATTTGCCCGGTTTCTCCGCATCATTTTCGCCAACGATATGCTTGAAGACCTGGTTGTTGGCGATATGGTGGCCGGCAGATTGGGAGACGCCCTTGTAGCCTTCGCAGGAAAAGGCATAGACGTTGCAGTCGCCGAACTTTTCCTTCATCCTTTTGGTCACGGTATGGATATCATCACCGATCAGACCCACCGGACAGGTGGCGAAAACGGCGATGGAGCGGGGATGAAAGAGGTCATAGGCCTCCTGGATAGCGGCCGCCAGTTTCTTCTCGCCACCAAAGATGATATCCGAATCCTGCATGTCGGTACTGAAGCAGTAATTCATATAGTTCTCACCATCCAGCCCGGCATCCGTCTGGTTCCTGCGGGTCAGCCAGGCGTAAAAGCTGCAGCCGATGGGACCGTGCACCAGATTGACGATATCTCTGGTCGGGCCCATGATAACACCCTTGCATCCGGCATAGGTGCAGCCGCGCATGGTGATAATTCCAGGTGTGGTACGGACGTTCGCCGTAATCTCGGGCGTTTCGTTCCCCTGGGCCTCATTGATCATGATCTGCTTGGAGCGCTTGCGGGCCACCTTCGACGGGTACTTAGCCAGCAGCTCCGCCTTGACATGAGCAGGATCCCATTGCACTATTTTTTTCTTGGTTGTTGTTGCCATTTCACCTACTCCTTATTGATTGTATGCCAACGGCCTAGACGATGGACTTGAGCCCGGTCTCTCCGGTACGAACACGGACAGCATCCGCCACGGGCAGGACAAAGATCTTGCCGTCACCAGGCTTGCCGGTCTGATTGGTCTTGATGATCGCCTCAACCACATCACTGACCAGCTCATCTTTCACCACCACCGTCACCATCCGTTTGGCATAGAGCTTACCTTTTTCACCAAGCAGAGATGCTGCCTCCTCATAGCCCTGATTTGCCCCCTCAAGGACATGCATATTGACAAAACCCTTGCCGCGGCCATGGGCCTCATGGGCAAAAAAGGCGTCAATACCGGCATCAGTCAGGGCCTGCTTGGTCTGGTTCATCATGTTGATGCGCACGATTGCAATCACCTCTTTCATACCGGCCCCCTTTCGGATTCGAATTCCGTCTCCTTGACCCCGGAGCTGATGGTGTAAGCCTCTTCCACATCACTGACAAAGATCTTGCCGTCGCCAAAGGCCCCTTTGGTCCCAGACTTGGCCGTTTTCATGATGGTATCGAGGACAAAATCCTTATCCGCGGGATTGATCACGCTCATGAGCATGACCTTGGGAATCTCATCATAGGTGACATCGCCGATTTTTATGCCGCGCTGCTTGCCGCGGCCGGCCACCGCGTATTTGGTGACCGAGGGGAATCCTGCATCCATAAGGGCTGCAAGGATCTTGTCCGCTTTCTCTGGTCTGACAATGGCTCTGATCATGGTCAACATATTTTTCTCCATATATTATCTAGTTAATTTTATATTTTTAGGCTGAAGACTGAAGGGGGTTTGGCCGAAGAATTTGGAACAGACACCCCTTCAGTCTTCAGCCTTCTACTTTCTACCTTCAGCCTGCTCCCTAATTCATCAGTCCAAAATCCATGAGCAGTTTTTCCAGCTCCTCCATCTCCAGCGGTTTGGGAATCACAAAATTGGTGTTCGTGTCAATGGCCTTGGCCAGACCCCGATAATGGTCGGCCTGCGGCACGTCCGGGTTCCACTCAATCACGGTTTTACGATTGATCTCCGCCCGCTGCACATCATTATCCCTGGGCACGAAGTAGATCATCTGGGTGCCGAGCTTCTTGGCCAGTTCCTCGATCATCTCCTTTTCGTTGTCAACGGCCCGGGAATTACAGATCAGCCCGCCGAGGCGGACAGCGCCGGATTGGGCGAATTTCATGATCCCCTTGCAGATGTTGTTGGCCGCATACATGGCCATCATCTCACCGGAACAGACGATATAGATCTCCTCGGCCTTGCCGTCACGGATAGGCATGGCAAACCCGCCGCAGACCACGTCGCCAAGAACATCATAAAAGGCATAATCAAGCTCCTCACTCTCGGCATAAGCGCCGAGGGATTCCAGCATATTGATGGAGGTGATGATCCCACGGCCGGCACAGCCAACGCCGGGCTCGGGTCCGCCTGATTCAACACACCAGGTATCGCCATATCCCTTCTTGCGGATGTTCTCGAGCAACACGTCCTCGCCTTCCTCACGCAGGCTGTCGAGAACCGATTTCTGGGCGAGTCCGCCCAACAGCAGACGGGTGGAGTCGGCCTTGGGATCGCAGCCGACGACCATGATTTTTTTACCCATCTGCGCCAATCCGGCCACCGTGTTCTGGGTCGTGGTTGACTTGCCGATGCCGCCTTTACCGTAAATTGCCACTTTTCTCATCATGCCCGTATCTCCTTGTGAATGGGTTAAAGTTTGTACAGCCTGTGAAGAACAAAATGTCCTGAAAATGCTCTGCCCTGAAAGCAGACCGTATCTTGTCTTGCTATCACTATTACAAAGGCTGTGCCAAAAGGTTAAAAAAACGTTTCTCCTTGACTGGCAAGGATTTCAACTGGATCAGCTGCTGACAGACGGGAGAATGCGAACCAATCTATTTTGTTCACAAGATTACAATTTGAGGAGAATGCGACAATTTGGTAGGAAAAAGAAGAAAGGAAAAAACAGGATCAGCTCTAAGCTGTTGACCCGGCAATTACGATTAGCGAGTCAACATTTCATTGCACCAGTAATTGCTATAGCCACGTCCACTGATTACTTGTACTATCAAGAAAGAATCTCAACTGAAAAACAATATAAAAGGAGGGAGTGCCAATGAAAAAACAATGAAATAAATATCGGCTTCATCTTTGCTTGCAAAGAAACAACAAATGATAGAGAATTTTTAAAAGCTAATAGAAAATCGACACATTTACAGATACATTGTTCGCGAAAAAGATATGTTCATTTTATAATAGGAGAAGTCATATGAAACAAATATCCGCGCTAGTGATGTTCCTTGTAATTCTGATTTACTCTCTACCGGCACACGCAAAACCCGTGAGCCGTTTCGACGCCGCCAGCAACACATGCCGGGTACTCAGCGAAGGCCCTCTCTACTGGGAAAGTTATGCCTGGGGCGAAGGGGGCAAGACCTTCAAGGCTAAATGCCAAAGTTGCCACAATGGCAACGATAAAAGCGCCCCCTTCCTCTGGACGGAATCGAAAAACCAGGATGCCTGGAACAGGGTTTTTGCCACCCGCTATCCCAAGTGCGCCCAGGATGGCTCATGGAAAGGAATCAGTGATGAACAGTTGCGCATGACCAACGATTACCTCTGGCGCTTTGCCAATGACGTTGCAGAAAATGTCTGCCGTGGCTGACTCTAATTTTTGTTTCCCAGGTTGGGAAGCATAACTGACAACACCACTTCAGACCCACGACAAGGCCTCCAGCCAGATAGCTCATCAGGCCATGGAGGCCTTATCTTTTGGCACCGACACTGAGATAATGATCACAAAAGATCACCTCCACCATAAAAATCTGCCCCATACTCTTCACAGATAAAAAGAGGATCCTCCATGAAAAGGAAACTTCCCGCTTTATTGCTCCTGATCGCCTTCCTCGCCGGCAGCGCTTATTACTGGAATCGGCAGCGACAGGAACCGGCGGCCAAAGACCTTCTGACCCTCTATGGCAATGTGGATATCCGCAAGGTGGATCTCGGATTCCGGGTCGGCGGGAAAATTTCTGCGATTGCCTTTGAAGAAGGAGATCGGGTGCAATCCGGACAGACCATCGCCCGTTTGGAAGACACCCCTTACCAGGATGAATTAAAGCTGACGCTGGCCCAGCAGGAGCAGGCAGCGGCGAATCTGGCGAAGATGGAGGCCGGCAGTCGGCCCCAGGAGATTGCCCAGGCCGAGGCCCTGGTACGAGAGAGGCAGGCCACGGCCTCCAATCTTGAGATCGAGCGGCGGCGCATGGATACCCTGCTGAAAAGTAATGCCATTGCCCGTGAGTTATTCGATAATGTCGATGCCAATCTCACCGAGGCCAAGGCCCGCCTGGCTACCGCCCAGGAAGGGTTGAAACTGGCCCGCGAAGGATTCCGGGCCGAGGACATCAAGGCGGCGCAGGCCGTCCTGCACGCGGCCGAGGCCCACGCGGCCGGCGCCCGCACCCGACTGGACGACACCGTGAGCAAGGCCCCGGACACCGGCCTTATCCTGACCAGGGTGGTGGAACCGGGGGCCATTGTCGGCGCCGGGCAGACCGTGCTCACCCTGTCGCTTGACTCCCCGGTATGGATTCGCGCCTATATCGAAGAACCGGACCTGGGGCGCATCTTCCCAGGGATGGCGGCTCAGGTCATTACCGATTCCCGGCCGCAACAACCCTATACCGGACATGTGGGCTATATCTCCCCCGAGGCGGAATTCACTCCCAAGACCGTGCAGACCGAGGAATTACGGACGCGGCTGGTCTATCAGGTGCGCATCATTGCCGACAACCCGGACCATGGTCTACGGCAGGGAATGCCGGTCACCGTTAAACTGCAAACCAAAGAACAGGTGAAGGATTCAGAAGCAAACCATGGCCAATGAATCGCTGGTCATTGAAGAGCTGACCTACAGCTACGGCAAAGGTCTACCCCTGGCCCTGGCCAAGCTGTCGGCTGCGATCCGCCCCGGCATCGTCACCGGCCTGGTTGGCCCGGACGGCGCCGGCAAGACTACCCTGATGCGGCTGATGACCGCTCTGCTCCTGCCCGCTTCGGGCCGACTCACCGTCTTTGGACTCGATACCCGCACCGCCGCAGGCGAACTGCACGAGATTATCGGCTACATGCCTCAGAGATTCGGACTGTACGAAGACCTCTCGGTCATCCAGAACCTGCGCCTCTACGCCGATCTGCGCAATGTGCCGGAGAGCGGTCGGCAGCAGCTTTTTGCACGGCTGCTGGCCTTTACCGGCCTGGAATCCTTCCAGAAACGGCTGGCCGGGCGTCTCTCCGGCGGCATGAAACAAAAATTGGGCCTGGCCTGCGCCCTGATCCGCAAACCGCGCCTGTTGCTGCTCGATGAGCCGAGTGTCGGCGTCGACCCGGTCAGCCGCCGGGAACTCTGGCGCATGGTGCAGGAACTGGTGGACGAGGAGACTGCGGTTATCTGGTCCACAGCCTATCTGGACGAGGCGGAACTTTGCCAGGAGGTTTTGCTCCTTGATGACGGGAAACTGATCTTTTCCGGGCCGCCGCAGAACCTGACGGAACGGGTGGCCGGCCGCTGTTTCCAGATCCAAGAAATTGACGGCAACCGCCGCCGGGTATTGGCCCACGCCCTGCAGCAGCAGGAGGTGCAGGACGGCATCGTCCAGGGGCAGAATGTGCGCATCGTCCTGCGGGCCGGTCAGCAACCACCCGCCCTTTCCCTGCTGGACGCCGGACCTGAGGCCCGTTTGACACCGGTTGCTCCCCGATTTGAAGACGCCTATGTCGATGCCTTAGGAGGCGGCCCCGGCGGAACTTCGGCCCTGGCCGCGTCCATGCCGCCCCTGCCTGGGGATGGGCATGTGACCGTTGAGGCCAAAGGACTCACCAAACGGTTCGGCGACTTTACCGCCGCCCAGGACGTCAGCTTCGCCATCCGCCGGGGTGAGATCTTCGGCCTGCTCGGCCCCAACGGCGCCGGCAAATCCACCACCTTCAAGATGATGTGCGGCCTTCTGCGGCCGACCAGCGGCACCGGCCGGGTAGTCGGCCTCGATCTGCAGCAGGCGCCGGGCCAGGCCCGCTCCCGTCTGGGGTACATGGCCCAGAAGTTCTCCCTTTATGGCGATCTTTCCGCCCGCCAGAACCTGGAATTTTTTTCCGGGGTCTATGGTCTGACCGGAGCACGGCAGAAAGAGACGGTAGCCCGGATGATTAACATCTTCGGTCTGCACCCCCACCTGAAAGACCCGGCCAAAGACCTGCCGCTGGGTTTCAAGCAACGTCTGGCGCTGGCCTGTTCGGTCATGCATGAACCGGCGGTGCTGTTCCTCGATGAACCAACATCAGGCGTTGACCCCCTGACCCGCCGGGAATTCTGGACCCACATCAACGGCCTGGTCGAGCTCGGGGTGACGGTCCTGGTCACCACCCACTTCATGGACGAGGCGGAATATTGCGACCGGATCGGCCTCATCTACCGGGGCCGGATGATTGCCAATGGGCCGCCGGATGAACTGAAGGCCCAAACCAGGAGCCCGCAGATACCGGACCCGACCCTGGAGGAGGCCTTTATCACCCTGCTCCAGCAGTGGGATGCCAGCCATGGGGAGGCTGCGTCATGAACAACCGACTGCGACGCATGAGCGCCCTGATCCGCAAAGAGTTCACCCAGATCCGGCGTGACCCCAGCAGCCTGCTGATCGCCTTTGTCCTGCCGGTGATCCTGCTCTTTCTCTATGGATTCGGCGTTTCTCTCGACGCCAAAGAAATCAAGGTCGGGGTGGCGCTCCAGGATCCGGGCAAGGATGGGGACAGTCTGGCCGCGGCCTTTCTCGCCAGCCCCTATTTCCGGGCCCGGATCAGTCATGACGAACGGTTTCTCGAACAGGAGCTGGAGGCTGGCCGCCTGCGAGGTCTGGTGGTGATTCCCAAGGACTTTTCCCGGCTGGTGGAACAGGGCGGCGGGGCGGCCAGGGTGCAGGTCATCGCCGACGGCAGCGAGGCCAATACCGCCAACTATGTCCAGAACTACAGTCAGGGAGTGGTCAACACCTGGTGGGCCATGCGCCAGCGGGATCATGGGGTCTGGAGTCAACAC
>CAISPV010000120.1 GCA_903887485.1 uncultured Desulfobulbaceae bacterium
ACGGGCTTCAAACTTCTGCAACCGTGACGGAAAAGGCAAACACGCTTCGAGCGGATGGAGGTATCAATCTTTGTACTCTCTGCAACTATGCCTGATTTTTTATAATAGTCTTCCTCCAGGCAAAACTGTTTTTTTCACTATAGCTGTTAATTAGCTCATAATTAGCTTGACATATAAGCCATATGATGTAAAAAGCTAACAAAAGAAAGCACATTCAGCGACGAGGGATGAAGTGCAACGCAACATCCGGACTTTTTGTAAAGTGGTCGAACCTAGTCATTTTGTAGAATTTAGCCATCCACCAATAACCTGTGCAGCAGTCAACAATAACGGATAAAGACAAGTTATCAAGTTTGCGAGTGCTACAAGAAGCAACTGAAAAAAGTAAATAGATTATTTTAGAGAAGCAGTAACTGCTTACGTGCAACAGCCATAAAATGGAGCGCATCACCGGGTTGGTGGTATTTTTAACCTGATGACAGAGGACCATAGCGTGATTATTGAGAAATTTTCAGTAAAGGCACAAGATGAGACCTTTGCACAACTCAGCCACACATTTCTTCCCGTGCCACTGATTTGCCGTGAAAAATTATAGTTATTCAAAGTCAACATACTGATATTATTTATATTTAACTTGATTTTTGTTAGTTTTTCTGCCATAATTTTTGCAAATTAGCCCACTTGGAGGAACTATGAGCTTCAGGAAAACCGAAACCAACCTTACCTTTGTCGATCTCGTCCTTTCCAATTCTCTCACACATAACCGAGCCATCGAAAGAATGCAGGAAATTGATGCCGCGATTGATTGGTCCCGCATCGATCCCATACTTATAAGCAGTTACCCTGTCGGAAAAAGCGACGAAGGCAATGCCGCCTATCCCCCTCTTTTCCTTTTGAAATGTCTCATTCTCCAGCAGTGGCAGCGTATAGATTCCGATCCTGAACTGGAGACCCAGATTAATGATCGACGCTCCTTCAAAGTCTTTCTGGGAATGTCCTTGGAGCAGCTTTCCCCTGATCATTGCACCTTCTCCCGTTTCAGAAGCAGACTCTCTCCCGATACCATGCGGGCAGTGAATAGTGAGCTTCTCTCGCAATTAGCCTCCAAGGGTTTAGCCATTAACGAAGGCATCGCCGTTGACGCCCGCCTGGTTAAATCGGCCAGCCATCCCCGGGGTAAGGAAAAGTTGGCAGAGGAGAAAAAAATAAGAGAAACTCCAGATGGGAAACTGGATAAAACGGGTAATCCTCTTAAATTCTCCCGCGATCTGGAATCGGACTGGACGGTTAAAAATAATATCCCCCATTATGGCCTCAAGGAGCACGCCTCTGTCGATGCCCGCTACGGATTTGTCCTGGCCACGGAAATATCTCCTGCTTCGTTCCATGACAGCCCCTATCTCCCGCTCTGTGTTGCTTCCAGTTGTCATACTAAGAATCCCATTAAAAAGGTCTATGCCGATAAAGGCTATTTTGGGAAAGATAACAGGGAGTTCCTGCACATGAATAATATCGAGGACGGCATCATGCGAAAAGCCACCAGAGGTGCCGCATTAACCCAATATGAGAAAGAACGAAACAAGGCCATCTCAAAGGTCCGCTATGTCATTGAGCAGTATTTTGGCATCAGTCATCTTCATAATCATGCAGGTCGTGCCAGGTTTACCAAAATGATCATAAACGGCATTGACTGCAAGCTCAGGCAACTGGCCTTCAACATCTTCAGAGGAACGAAAGTGTTGAGAACCGCTTAAGAAAGGGGGTGGTGCGTCATATGAGCCAATAAGCCCAGAACCAAGCCACAAATAACCAGCATAGGGAGGAAAAGATGAACTCGTCATAGCCGGATGAGCCCTGCGGTTGCCGACTTGGCAACCCTGCTTGAAAATGCAAGCTTAAAAATTTTGGTTAAAATCCTTCCATTACTGAAATATACCGTTGTGCAAACCTCTCAATCCTTTTCTACCGTCCAAAAAAGCATCGTTTCCTATTATCGAGTTTTGTCCGATGCTCACCCCCCAGGGCTTAAAGAATCGGCACCGCCAATAGATAATTGAATTCGGGGGAATGCCGACTCCCAAGAGCCGACGGTAGGCCAACAATCTAATCGTATGTGATGGCACATATCCAACCATCGTCGCCATAAAGAGCGACAGGTGGGATAAAATATTACGTATCGACATG
>CAISPV010000121.1 GCA_903887485.1 uncultured Desulfobulbaceae bacterium
AAAACACACCAGAGAACGAATACGTTACTGGTACTGTATATGTTTTCACATTCTACCTCCGAAGACCAAGAGGGGCACAAGACCCACCACCCACCGACCGATGCAGACTGACATTATTACCATCAGTCATGCCTTGCTGGTAGGCGTTGCCATCAACACGATTGGCTCTTGACGTTATCGTTTTTATTCGGGGGAAAAGCCGATTAACTCGCTGGTCAACTGCTTTGTCTTTAATCACCATCAATGCGGTGCCGGTCATCCCGAAAGCATTACGGCTATCAGTCGGGGCAGTGTTCTGCTTCAGACGTTCTAATCGCTGACTGATCGTTTTGATCATTCCCAGACGATAGCTGTTATGCAGGCATTTACCGTGAGTTCTGGTAAAATCCTTTACACAGTTTACATAAGCCTGGCTCATTCGCTTGATGGTAGAGCGCAGTCGTTCAAACAGATCGGTGATGATTATCAAATCTGTCTGGCCGGCCACGAATGTGAAACTCCAGCCACTGCTGTTTCTGGTACGAATTGCTCGGCCATTAAAAGTTTGGGCAATGGAGCTTCCCAAGGAGATTTCCCATGTCTGGGAAGTCTTGGTCAGCCCACATACTTCCGCAGAACCCACATGCGCACCACTTCCGTCAAGAGCTACATCAGCGACGGAAAGATTGTATTCACGCATCAGTTCCTCGGCCTTCTTCATGGCAAGGGCAGCTTCGTTTTCGTTATCACTTGCAGACAGAGCAAGTAATTTCTGGAGTTTATCGATTATTCTCTGATCTATCATGGTCTTGTCTCCTTATGAAATTGAAGAATCAAGGGCAAGACTTCCCCATAGGGGTTGTTTTGCCCCGATGGGTTGATGGGTTGTGATATTGGTTGCGCAGACTTGAGCTAAAACTGAATACCACTGTCCATAAAGGACGTTAAATTATCCCCTACGATTATGTGGTCGAGGACCTTAACATCTATGATTTTCAGGATTTCTTTCAGCTTTTTGGTCAATTCAATGTCTTGTGGTGATGGATCAGTATTTCCTGAAGGGTGGTTATGGGCGAGGATAACCTTCGCCGCATTGAGCCGCAGGGCTTCCTTGACCACTTCACGAGGGTAAACTGTTGTCGAATCAATAGTCCCTTGAAACATTTCCTTCCATTCCAGGATACAGTTTTTGGTGTCCAAAAACAAACAACCAAAGACCTCATGTTGGTAGGAAGAGATTTTTGAGGCTATTGCTTCCTTTGCCGCTTGTGAACCTCCGATAAATTCTGATCCTTTTTTCAGTGTGGAGCGAGTACGGCTACGCCCCTCTTTGATGATTTCGGGGGTTGTCGCAGTGATGTACTGCCCTTGTTCGTCTTTGATAAATAACTGCATCGCCTTATCTCCTTCTGTGAATTAAAAAGGGATACGACCTTACCAAAGACAAAGGGGTTGTTTTGCTCCTGGTGGTTTGATTGCTGCGGGTTTCTGCAACAGATAGCTTCTTTTGCAAGCGTTCTATCTCATTTGCAGCCTCAAAAAGCAGGATGCAATGGCCGAGGTTGGTCTTGTCGGCTCTTTTTGCAGTATTCCGCATACTTCTAATCAGATTGATAATCATATCTTGCCTCCTTTGAGTCTGGATAAAAAAGGGGCAAGACTTCCCCGGCAGGGGTTGTTTGCCCCTGATGGGTGATATAAAAATGGTGGAATGATCGGTCGGATTTGTATCCGACCCCTCGGATGGAAATCCGAGGTCAACTCTCTTAAACTACTTCTTTCTGCGTTGCGTCAGCGATGGCCTCAAAGAGATAGACAGGATGATGATGCTTCCAGAGCTCTTTCAACAGAGCTACGGGGTCATTACTTCCTATCAAATTCTGTAGACGCTCTATCTCGTCTGCAGCTTCATGGAGCACATTGCAATGAGGCCAATCATTCTCGCAAGCCCTTCTTGCACTGTTCCGCAGTCGTGTAGTCAGTTTGATTGTGATGGTCGATTTTTCCGTAACATCCATTTCTAAGGGTTCGGCCATCATTTCGATTTCTGACGTATTCATGATTTTTCCTCCATAATGAAAAAGGGGCAAGACTTCCCCTGCAGGGGTTGTTTTGCCCCTGGTAGGTGGGTTATGCCGCTTTTCGTATTTCAGCCAAAACAAAATGCTTCGATTGTTCCGGCTTGTAGATACGGATAGGCTTTTCGTTTATTTCACCGCAACCCTGCCGGTCATACCAGCCAATTTTTCGGCCTGACCAGAAGACAACTCCCTCTTTGAGCTCGAAACGATTACGACCTACATAGGCCACAGCTCCATCTTTTTTGACATAGACAGGTCCACGCACGATGTACTGATGCGTGATCGTGGCAATGCCGGAGCTTGTCGCCATGGTGGTTGTGGTGGTGATAGTAACGGCCTGGTCATCATCCATGGACAGATTGCCCAGCAACTCTCGTTGTCGGTATCTGGTCCAGGCCTCACTCATATCCTTGACGGCAATCTTGCCAGTCAAAGCCTTTGCCAGTTCGTACATCATGCTGTTTTCTGATTCAGATAACGCGGCCAGCCCTTTATCTGATAACTCTCCCTCTATGGCCAGGGATGTTTCCATCTTCTGGGCCATGAGCGACAGAGCTTTTTCCTGCATGGTGTCCGCATAGGCCATAAAAAACACCCGCACCGGCTGATCTTGCCCGATACGCCATGACCTGCGGCTGGCTTGTCTAAGAGTGAAAACACTATAGCCGCATTGAAAAAAGATGATGGTGGGAAACTCTAAAAGATCGAGTCCGGTTTTCACCAGGTTGGGATTGGAGATCAGGCAGTCATAAAGCCCTGTTTTGATCTGTTCCTTGAGATAGTCTTCCCGATGTTCAGGGGTGACATCTGTACTGCGTAACACCAGAGGATTCATGTCGTGCGTATGAAGTTTCTCCTCTAATGTCGCCAGTAAATCTCGTGTTCCGGTGTGTTCCAGGAAAACAGCTACCTTTCTTCCCTTTTTCTTTTCAGCCGTGATAATTTCCAGCAGCTTTTCTTCTTTGGGTAGCAGGTCAATTTCAAGGGCAGGGGCATAGCCCACTGTCTCCTCTGTACCTGCAATTTCAAGGGTGACAATTTCCTCGCGTCTGCATCCATCAGGATACGCCAGTAAAGATTGAAGCATTTTCCCTAAAAGCCGCATATCGCCTCGGGCCAATGCTTGAAATGTCGCATCGGTTAAGTCCTTGGCAAGCAGCTGGTATGCTTCTCTCTGCTCATGTTCCATTTTTACCGGAACAATTATCTCTTCATATTCTGGTAGTGCATCACTCACATCCGCCAGACGAACAAAGGCTGAATGCTCCAAAAGCAGATCGGGCAGCAACAGGGGTGATATTCCCGGCGCTTCCTTGACTCGCGACTTTCCGAGTTTCCGGCCAATACTGGCCTGGTTGAGGCTTGCATCTAAGTCTTTGGTATCGTAGGTTCTCTGCACAACGCCGTAGCGTTCCGCAAACTGCAATGACCTTCCAAACTCAAAACTTCCTGCCTTCATCTGACGAGAAAACATCCGCCAGAGCAGGTAAAACAGATTTGAGCTGTACCCGCCCATCAAAGTACCGGTAAGAGCAAGCACCTTTTTGGAACGGGCGATAAGACAGGACATGGCTTGACCCTGGGCAGTACCGCCGCCCTTGAGTTCATGCACCTCATCCAGTATCAGGAGATCAAAGAAGTTCTTGGGAAAAAACCGCTTGATAAACTCGGCCTTGGCGTAGCGGCGGACCTTGTTTCTGTCTGCCATCCACATTGGGGCCTTGCAATGTTCGCAGGTTTCTTCGTTATCGTCAGATGTTATTTGTAGTCCGCATTCTGGACAGCATGGTTTCCCGCAAACAGTAATCCTTTGGGGAACACGCTGAAAATGCAGTTTTGCTCGTTCTTTCCCCATAACCCAAATCTCCATGCCAACCGGTTTGGTCAACTGGAGCTTATTGGCTATGAGCAGATCAAGGCTCTTTCCGTTAAGATTGATGCAATTACAGCTTGGGATTGTTACCTGCGCCTCCCGTATCCATTTCTTGACCAGGTGGCCAGGACATTGGATAAGGATTCGTTTGCTCTGTTTCGGGATAAGATGAGCAACAGCTAAACTCATGAAGGACTTACCCGTTCCCATCTCACCAACCAGAAAATCAGCCTTGTGATCTTCTTTGAAGAAAGATCGGGCTACAGGCAATATGCCTTTTCTGGTTTGAGACTCAAACGGTTTCCGCAGTAATTGCTGTAACTTTTCTCTGGCCTGTAAATCCCAATCGTCTTCCGCTTTTGGGGAATAGACAGGGTTCATGTTTTTAACGACTTGGCTTTTGAGTATATCGCCCCACTCGTCAAGAAACTCGGCCAGCTTGACGGTTTTTGGCACGTCATCTGGTTCGGTAATGTCGGTGACAGCTTCCATGACTCTCCTTTTGATGGTGATGGTTGAACAAAGGAGAATATGGCCCCGGCAGGGGGGTATTCTCCCCTGTTTGGGTGGGTAATAACTTTTTTGCTTACTGGATTTGTCTGTTCTTGATTGCTGCCAAAACATGCGACTCTAATGTTTCATCGCATGGGATGGTCAGAAGATATGCTTCCTGAAACTCACCTTGAAATTCGCTACTGCCAAAGCTGTAAAGTTTCTCTGGGGATATCATTGTTTCCCAGAGCCATTCCTGCCACTGTGGTTTCAGAGGAATGGTCGTGGTTGCATCAAGACGACGAAAAGCCCGTTCCTGCACAAGAGGCAGATCAGGGCCAAAGACAGCAGCCGTATTGTTATTTTTGCTGAAAAAATTAGTGGTCAGGACTTTATTGACTATCTCTCCGATTTTCCGAGAGCGACAAGTCTGTGTTGGCCCTGCAAATTTCAGTTCTGTATCAAGATTGTCTCCTGATATATGGCAAGACCCTCCGGTGTAAATGAGTGCCGAGAGACTTTTGATATGGGATGGTGTGCCGATCATACTCATCATGCAAGTCTGGAGATCGCCAGAATCCGTTCTTGCAATGAGAGCATTGCAGTAGGCGGTAAATCCGGCGCATTTAACAGTAAGATAGTTTGTCGTCATTTTGCTTTCCTCCGTCAGTTAATTATTGAATCTCCTGAAAGCCGTATCAATCTTTGCTTTCAGTTTATAGGTTTGATGATGGTCAATAAAAGGCTGATTCGGTACAGCATTGAAGACGGACAAACATTCATCCAGCAATCGTTTGTATTCGTTTCTTTCTTTAACGATTCCTTGAATTTGCATAGCGCATACCGTTGTTCCTGCGATCATTGTGATTTCTCCTTGAGGTACTGGTTAAAACGGGAGAAATCCCCTATGCGGGAGGTTTCTCCCGTAAGGGTTGGATGAGGATTACTGAACGATAATCAATTCAGCAGTCTGCATGTCGATGATTTTGACGGTCGGAATGTACTGATCTTTGGTGGTAATTGAACCGCCACCATTCTCATTTTCATAGGTCTGGACGATTTTCTCCGTTTTATGGATAACGCCCTTGATGACCAACTGCCGTCCATCTTTCTCAATGGCTCCGTTCATATATCCTCCCGCCAGCATAAGGGCCAGGTGGCCGTTTTCAAGCGAGGTTAATGGACGGATATTATGGTTTTTGGCAGGAGTAAGTTCCCTCAAAGCATCTTTCAGGATTCCGGCCTTGTTTATCACGGGAATTGCTTCCAGTGGGTCAAGGCGATCTACGCGAAAGTTTATTGGCTTATTGGCTGCCGGAACAACGATTGGGGCCATAGTTTCCAGTGGCCATACCTCGCTTTGAAACTCCTTCGGTGTCATGTCAGCCAATTCTTCCAGGTGCTCCTGGGTTGCTTTGACTTTTTCCTCTGATATGTATCTTTTTTCTCCAAAGACAACGCACTGCTTAAAAATGGGAAATTCTTCATCTGGAAACCCCACTACCTGTACCTTGAAATTACGGGCCAGTGTCTTGGCACAATGTTTCAGCACATAATAGGGGATAACAAAAACGAGAATGCCACCAATCTGCAATGTCCGGCTATAAGAGCGTAAGAACTGATGCTCCAGCCGTTTGTCGTCTGTGTGGATTGCTTGAATTGCGGTATCGTAGGGAGGATTGAGGTAGAGCAGACCAAAGGCTTGTGATGATATTCGAGCCTCGGTAAGAGCGTCGCCCCATACTGCCTTGAAAAGCCGTGTTTTGGCTTCCGTGGCTCGCTGGTGATCAAGCTCAACGCCATAGGTGAGTGTCGTTTTTATTTCCAGGCTGACGCCATTGATATTTTCTATCGTAGGGCCAGCCAGTTGGGAAAGGGTTTTACCTTTACCACAACAGGGATCTAAAATCCTGGCACCTTCTTCAAACGATATTTTTGTTTTCAGCAGGGAAACAACACTATCCGGTGTTGGAAAAAACCCAGCCTTTGCTTGAGATGCGAGTCGTGCCATGTCTTGTCTCCTTATAATGAGAAAAGGGGCAAGACTTCCCCTGCAGGGGTTGTTTTGCCCCTGGTGGGAAATGCACTTACGGTTATTGAATTTCGCTGTATTCGGTAATCAATGCTGGCCCTGCGATATAGTCGTCTTCCATGCCACCACTTGCATGGAGCAGTATTGTGGCATCAGGATTAACACTGTGCGGCTTTAACTTGCCTTCTTCATCAATCCACATTATTCGACCATCCTCTATGGTAATAGCTTGCACCATAGAGCAGGAAAGCAGAGAATACATTTCATCCAGCGTAAATTCATTTCCCTTCGCGTAAACATTTGTTGTGATTCCATCGGGTGTGATAAGTACAGCCATGATCTTGCCTCCTGAAAAAGTAAAAAAGGAGCAAGACTTCCCTGTCAGGGGTTGTTTGCCCCTGGTGGGTGAACTGGTTTTGCTATATCAGATTAAAAGGGAACTTCCATGTCCGGCGATGGTGGGTTATCACCTTTAGGAGCCGAAGATGAGTCAGCTTCCTTATCAAAATTATTACCACCAAGCATTTCCATGCTCTTGGCAATAATCTCAGTGGTGTAACGAGTAATACCGTTCTCTTCCCACTTTCTGGTTTGCATCTTGCCCTCAATATAGACTTTCGAGCCTTTTTTGAGGTGATCTCCGCATATTTCGGCAAGTCCTCTCCAGGCTACAATTCGGTGCCAGTCGGTATGCTCCTGTTGTACTCCTTCTGCATCTTTCCACCTTTCAGTAGTAGCGATAGAAAAAGTTGCCACAGCAGTGCCTTTCTGGGTGTAACGAATTTCTGGATCATTGCCTAAATTGCCGATTAACATTGATTTGTTCATGATGTTGTTCTCCTAAAAAAGATTGATAAGGTTCAGGAAAATACATATCCATACAAGGGGAATATTTTTTCCTGATGTGGGTTTATGCCGCTTTTCTGGTTGTGGCAGGTTTGATTGCTTTTGACTTTTTAATCTCCAGAAAAGAAAACGAACTTGATTCCTGAAAATCATTTACCGTATGGCCCTGGTCAGCCAAGAACGCTGTCAGGCGGCTGACGTCAAAAGACTTGCGGGAACGGATTGCTTTGGAAAGGATCCTGCCATTGACTTTAATCGGATGCCCTGCCCTTTCTACGATCTGAAACAGGTTGGCTTTTTTGGGCTCGATCTGGTTTTTCAGGCTTTTTTCCTTCTCTTGCAATTCCTGTAATTCTGCCACTGAATTTTCCAGCTCCGGAACCTCTTCGGCTGCGAATCTGGGACAGGTGGTGAGATGATTGCAATAGCCACATAAAGGGCTGGGTTCGGTTGCTGGTTTTACTGGATGACCGATCAACATGAACTGATAATTTGTCCAGATAGTTGAAGCCCGTTCGAGTAATCCTGCATACAATGTATCCTCCGGGGTATATCCATTAAAAAATCCTACTTCCCCGCTACCCAAATCAATTGCCAGTACCGCAGCCTTGATCGTGTAATCAGGAAATTGTTCTTTTAACGCTCCCATCTGCATGTACAGTTGAGATTCCCAGGAGGCGTAAGGAACATCGGGAAGTGAGCTTACGCTCTTGATCTCCAGGATGGCCTTAATTTTTGGTTGAGTGGATGTGAAAACAAAGTCGATATGGACTTTGATTGGAGTGGTACAGGAAGCAATAACCTCAACCTGACAGTCAAAATTATCATAGCCGGCGGCGGTCATTGCGTTTGCGACAATATCCTCGGCCATGTGTCCTCTTTGGAAGCGGAGCAGTGTAGCCAGGTCATGTTCAGCGGGTTGAAGCCGTTCAAAAATTACCTTTCGTGGGCAAGTTCCAATATCGGATGCGCCAAGGTAACTGCTTCGATCTCCCAGGGTGGTAAGAGTGTGTTGTTTGCTTAATGTTTGCAGACTGGTCAATAAAAGGGTTTTCATGTCCATGTTGTTCCTCCTCAAAAATGAATATAGTTGAAGGAGAACACACGGATTTCCCTTGAGGGAAGAGTGTTGCTCCCTCATTGGGTTGGTTAAAAAAAAGTTTTAGATGCCAGATTTAATGGGTCAGTTCTTTGTACCAGTTTTTCTGATCCTTATTCCATTTGAAGCCCGCTGATTTCAATAATTCCTTCTTATCGAAGAGCTTGTTGCCTACAGCTACCACGAAATTATCAAATTGCTGATATTCAATACCGGCAATTTTAGGCAGGGAAACAGGATTAGCAGGTTCTGGTGGAGGATCTGGTTGAGACTGAACGGGTGGTTGTGATTCTGATTGCGGCAATTCAGGCTGAGGTGATGAAGCTGGCAAGGACTGTTGGGTGTTTTTCGGTAAAGATTGTTTCGATGGAGCTTGTGGTCTATGTGAGTTAAAAACAGTCTCAAGTAAGCCACGATATGAATCTTGTCCGATCGAGCACAGAGAAAAGCATTTTTGCAGTGCATCAGTGATTGCCCCTTTTTGAGCATCGCCGACATTGCCTTTCACGATATTCATCTGTCCTTTGTGTGATCCCTTGCAAAGCCATTCATCGGTATCGATTTTCAAAAATAATTTGACTTCAATGACGACCTGAGTTTCAAAAATATCCTCTTTAATCAGTTCATAACGCCAGTTTTCCGGTTCTATGATTTGATTAACTGCGTCAAATACATATTGCGGCTTATACCCATAGCGAATTTGACCAATAACCTTGCCGTCCTTGTCTTTCATTTTAATTTCCTGCACAGCATTGCGGCCAAAACTTCTGATCAATTCGTTAATTTCGTTAATCTTTACTGTGAGTGTTGACATGGTTGTTCTCCTTTAATCTTGTGGATTATGGGAGAAGACAACTATGCCCCTGATGGGAGAGTTGTGATTCTCCCGATTATGGGGTTGGTGTTGCTCTATTGCTATGGAGAATCAACGATAAAAGAAATCAGACGGATGTATCAATGACAAAAAAGAGGTTCGCATTTGCGATTAAACTTTTCTTGTATGGGATGTGTCCAGACGGATTTATCTTGTCGATGAAAAAAAGGGGGGGGGTAGTGAAAAGGTTGACGAAGAGGACGATGAAATCAGAAAAAAGATAATCTTGTCGTCTTGTCAGGGGGTGCCATATCCTCAATCATACAAAAAAGAGGTTCGCATTTGCGATTAAACTTTTCTTGCAGAAATTAATATGGCAGGTGTGAGATCACTGGGTCATTCATCGAAATATATTTTAAAAAAATATACCATGAAGCCTCAGTTATTTTCCCGGAAGGGATTACTTAATAAAATTAAGTGGAATTTATATTTCAAATAAATATCTTTTTTGGGGAAAAATCAAGGAAAAGACGCGGTAACGAAAAAATTCCCCATAGAGATTAAAGATACGGGGTGGAACCTTTGAGTAATACAAACCCCACCTTTGTGGGCGGACACGAGGAACCTGATGAGCCAAGAGGTTCACGTCCGACTCAACCCTCCGAAATCAATAGCCTTGAACTGGTACAATAAATGGGAGTAGGTCATGTATATCGAATCATGCGCAAGACGTTTACAAGGTTTGTTTGAAATTACTTGCACATGCCACCATCTTTTTTATAATTTTTTCTATAATTCCGAGACCTTGAAACTCTCTGAAGAAAATCTCTCTTAACGACCACTTTAGTATAAAGTAAATCTATTAAAATCATTATTCAGCTTAATATAAATTCATGGCAATTCGGCACGGGCCCCGGAGCCCATCCAGGCTCTAAGTAAACCAAGGAACTCGCCATAATTTTTTTAACGCACGCCCCCTCACGCTCAAGAGACAGCATATTTACACCCCGTGGAGTGTTTAGTGGTTGACCAATGGCGCAGGGAGCTGGGGCACCAATTACCATGTATCTACTTCCTTCTAGTATTACCCCCCAACGTCGATGCTGATGACCATGCAAAAAAAGCCGAGGAGCAAGAGCTGTCTGCAAAAAGTTGCTCATAAAAATATCACTAGTATCAACCGGCTCACGGACCTTAGGGTATGCCACTGGGCTGTGGTGCGAAAGTGAAATGTGCAAAATCCCATTATCAAAGCCAGAAAGCCCTTTTTCTTCGAAACTATTTATAACTTGGCTTGTATCTTCGTCATCAATTTGTCGAAGTGGCCACGAATCAGTGCCGATCCGTTTGGATGTATTGAAACCTGAGAAAACTACACCATACTCAACAAAGCCCAATTCTGTCCAAAAGCCAGCTGGCGAGCAATTCCAAGCACCTGTTGTAGATGACACCTTAGCGGCAAATTCATAGAACGGCTGACTCGCATACGCGGTCAAAGGGTTAAGCTTAGTATTTTTATCATCATGTTTTTTTGTTTCTAGCAGTCTATTGCCGGTACTACCATCTTTGATTGGTTTCAAGCTAAGCTGCTGTGCACCTGCTAAAGGGATTGAAACATCGTGATTCCCTGGTACCAATAAAATCCGTGGGGAGGGAAGATGGATCCCAAACCGTTCTGTGAGATTCTTGAACCACTCGAATGCAATTTTGTAATCATCAGGATGGCCTGTATTGCCAATATCTCCGGTTACGGCAATTATGTGAGGCCCTTGTGGCCACTCCGCCTTTATTTTGTTAGTCAGGTCATCGATTTTTGCTATACCCGCTAATGTTTTCTCTGTGCCTTCCGAGCCGAAATGAAGATCGGAAAGGTGTAATATACGGAATGGACTTTCGGGTTGAATTTCTAAACTGTAAAGTGATCTCTGACGCCTAATGAAAGTTATAATTTGGGTTCCAATAGCGGCTAAACCACCGGTCTCAAAATCTTTAAAGGTAAAAAATAACGGTTGCTCAATATCTGGATTATGCAAGAGAATATCACGCACAAGATTCATTGACGTTTCATCCCACCAGGCACTGACAAGCGCAACAATATAACGCTCGCTAGCGAGCCTTAATAACTCTTTGAAATTAGTTCCTTGATCGTCGTCGCCCCATTTTGTCAATCTTACGTCGAGCAAAACAATATCATAGCTGTTGCTCTGCTGTTTCAGTTGTATTCTGGCATGATCTGTATCTCGGGCGAAGGTTAGCTGAAATCCTCTTGAGTCATATTGCTGACTGCTGAGCTTTTTGTATTTCTGATATCGGCTATCAGGATCTTTGCTTCTTTTACCGTCATCATCAATCACAAGAACATTCCAGTTACTCATTTTTGGCTCCGATATAAATGTTCAACCAATGGCAATTGTATTGTAACGGTCATTTTTTTGTCATCAAGAGTATAATTTGCAGGATCTTTTATAAGCTGAGCGGAAACTACGCCCTCAGCAGCCTTCTTTTGAGGAGATCCTGTTTGATCGGTATAGTTCCACATAGTAATCAATAAAATATCTTCCTTAATATCCAAACTACATGACAGGTCACAATTCAAATCATTATCATTGATTCGTTGTGATGAATGTACAACATTATAAAGGTAGTCTCGAACCATCCTTCTAGCGATTGGTGGTACAATAACAAAAAATTCTCCATTATTATTAGTTCCTTTCATAGTAACATCAATATCTGGAAGTATAACAGAGCTATCTCTCATCCACCGTTCAGGGTTTATGCTCAAATTTTTTGAAACTTTGTTTTTCCACTTTTCACTCACAATTGACGTTGCTAAAAAAATCCGTAATTTTTCTACTGTAAAAATAAAATTTTCTCGAAACGATGATGCTAGAGATAATATATCACCGATTCTCGATGCGTTAAGCTTTTCGACAGCATCTGAAGTCCCATCTCCATGCTCCATCTGATCGATATATTCTCGCATTTTATCCGCTTCTTTTTTTGGATCAAATGAACTTACCGTTGTGTCAGTCAGAACATGAGTATCGATTTCCCGCAGCGACTGCTCAAGAGTTTTTAGATCTCTGGAAAGATCTTGTTTGTTGGTATGTAATTCTCTAATTAATTTTTTGCGCAAAAATCCAGTATGATTTCGACTATCGTTTTCGCCAAGTAATAACACAAGTGAAAAAAGAGCGTGCCTCGTACCCCTGACTTCTTCTCCTTGACCATAAAAATGAGCGGTCGTAAGTAGAGCCTTGATTTTTATTTTTGTGGCAATGTCCAATTCTTTATCGAGCTCAATTTCATTGAGCTGCACATGGAAGTTGCCTGCCCGACTCATCAAAATACCAACAATTGGCAATAATTGCCCCCCTGGATCTTGATTATTCTTAAACAGTTTCCACAATTGTCTGGTAATGTATTTGACCTGTCTTTCGTTTGCCAAGAGAAGCGAAAGGCAGCCCAAGCGCTCTAGCTGAAGTGTTCGTGCAGGATTTGATTTAATTGGTTCTGGTTCTAGCATCACTTCCAAGAGCAAATGAAATCGCTCTTGAGCCTCCTGCTCGGTGAAATCGTCAAAATAAATCAGAAGCTGGCAAATGAGTATTTCAAGTTTGACCTCCCGCCATTTCGTCCGATCTCCATGGTAATCGTCGCCCCATGGGTCCCGTGCCAGTTTTAGGCCAACATCTTTGTACGATGTGGTCCTAATGATCTCCATAACTGTTGCGGCCAGACCCGTGGATGATGCATGGTCTATAAAATATTTAATTGGTTCTTTCCCTGGCATCCATTCCTTGCCGAAAGTTACCTGACGGATATTGGGCAAGCTTCCAGGGGTGAGGCCATGACGCCTCCAATGCGTTGTAACAGAACTGGCCTCCCAGCTTCTTGCCCATTCATTTACCTCTTTTGCTGCATCTTCGGTCCACATACGACGCGCTAATTCTCTTGCCTGGTCAATCGCACGGCACAGGGGACATGTCCTGGCGCTCCCGAGTGGCGGGACATCCCAACGCCAATAGTAGCGGTGCATATTTTCATATGAACCGGAGAGGTATTTTCGGTACAAGGGGAGGCCTGTCCGCGTGACAAGGCCTACATGGATTACCTCCTCAGCGCCCGCGTTTCGAAGCAATTGTTCCATTTCACGCTGGACCTTACCTGTCACTGCTCCATCGTCCAACAACACGACTTTTTTCCTACTTATACTTTGATCGTCACGCAGTTCGCGTCGTATACGATCATAGGTAAGCGACGGAATGCGAATAGCCGTCTGAGCATGAAGTGCCAAAAAATGTACAGGAATAAAGATTGGCAATTGCGTCTCACGTTCGCTGGCCAAGCTCTTCACAGCACTTACCATCTTCTCCGTAACAGCATGTGATGAATATACCACAATAATTTTAAAGTATTCGCCACTTGCCTGCTTTTTTAATTCATCCAATTGCTTAAGTAACCATTCAATCGCAGTATCTTTGTAAAACCGTTTTGTCTCAACACAGTCGCCCAAGTTAATGGTCAACAGATCATGATGTGAGCCATAAACCCAATGACCAAGCTTTAAAAGGCCAAATCGCAACAATTCGTTATAGGTATCTTGAGGATTTTTTCCGTAAAAAGTGTGTGAAAAACAATCCTGTCCTTTTTCGAAACCAAATCTCCGTATTGGTGCTGCCTTTGCTCCCCCCCGGCTGATATAGGGTGTTCCGGGAATACGTTCGTAATCCAGGGAATTTTCCGGACACGCAACAATCTCAGTTTGACCTTGAAGCCAATTCAGCGCATAATAACTTGTAACAGGAAGGACGTCCAAACCTTGAACTTTTGTATGCCGCAGCAAGTGTATAGCCGATTGGCCTGCCTTTTTCGCACGTTCAGTTGTATTACCCGTCACGTAAACACTGCTCACGACTACCTGCTTATTTTGCCTCTCTGTATTGTTTCCCTGAGATTCATTAAGACTCAAACGTGCTTCGCGGGGAAGAAGATTGGTTAGTAATGGGTCCGCAGCTACACATTCAGCTCTATTAGCGTGAAGATACCAAATACGCTCCAGTGCTCGACGAGCAACTGACAATCTTTCGGGGTCTTGGAGAGCTTGAGTGAGGTCCAAGTAACCATACAAGATAATGCTTGGTAAGTTTTTGGTATCGCGTTCCCAAATTATCTTCTCCCTGATAAATGCGGCATCGGACTGATCTGAACTCGCCCCTGGCAATTCTTGCCAAAAAATTTTAGAATCGTGCTCACGCAGCATATTGAAGATAAATGCGCCGCGATTTTTTTTGGCCAAATGAGTTTGCATCGTATCGTGTTTGAATACGCGTCCACTCACTTTAGATGTAATAGTCCTGAAGCATTTAATGCACCAATCGCGGGTAACTATATACAACAGTACATTATTCCTACGGCCTTTATATTCTGCGCTAGCCAGCACGGCTTCGAACAACGAAGCATCCTTCCGGGAGAGATCAGCAATTATCCATACCAACGCTTTGTCATAATGCGGTTGTTCATTGCCCAAAATAGCTAAATACCATTGATATACAATATTCTTTCTCACTAGAGCAGGGAGCCACAGATAAAACTGCTCTACAAATCTTTCATCTCGCCAAGGCCGACTTTTTACTCCAAATCCAAGATCACGATCATCAAAAACCTTCCAATCACTGTACTGAGTTTTGCCAATATTGCCAGAGTCGACATCAGCACTTGTTATTTGATCCCACCCCGACATTTTTTGATCATTTTTCACAGACAATACATGATCAAGGTCAAGGCAGAAGTGCCATGCGGTACCGGCACTGAAGTGGACACGATTATCTTGAGCGAAGTAATCTTCCTGTTTCCCAAGGTTTATGGATTTCCCCATTGTATCTGGACTCCATGGCAACCGAGCTCCCAACCATTCGCCAGCAGTATAAACCCCAGTACAATCCTCTCTGTCAGAGAGAGCGTGACGAACATACTGGAGTCCTGTAAGTACGGTCCTTTCTGCCCTGTCATGCCTAGACAAGGGTTCTTGAAAAAGTAATTTGCCAACCTCATAGAGTTTATTTGATGTCGGTTTGAGATTGGACAACATTTCAGATAATTTACCACTGAGATTCCCTCTAGCTTTTTCTTTCCACAAATCGATGTCTGCTAATAGGCCTCGCCCCTGATCCACATAAAAAATTTCAAGCCATGTAGATTGGTTGCCACTAAGGTCAAAGCCGCTAAATCCAGGGCAGCATTTTTTCTCATCAGAAATATATTTATTTTTTTCAAGCCATAATTTTGTCTCTTGCCCATCACGTTCCCTTAGCCTGGCATATACTCCAATATGACAGTTAGATAATTCTTTATTGGAGTCGTAAGCATGCTCCCCTGCATTAAGAATAATCTCAACCAATAGAATATGTATTTTATCAATAAGCTCGCCGAAAGGGTCCGGCTCGCCTTCGAAAAATCCCTTTATTCTGGATTCTTTCACATTATTAATCCAGATTGAGGTTATGGCTGAAACATCATCCTCACTTTGAAAATCTGAAACAGGTTTGATCATGGCTTCCAAGCAAAGCGAATCTGGATAGGCCATGAGATACATGCTAGAGGAAAGCTTCGCGTGCAGCGTCTCCATATCTGGAGAGTAAGAATCTTCTCCCTGAATAATTTCTGTCGGTATCCCCGTAAGTGTAGACAGAAAACCATGTTGACAGACAAATTTCAGAAAGCCGCCACGAATCTTGACATTTTCTGGTGTCGGTTCAGATCCCAGCAATAAAATCAGACTTGATCCCGTTCGTGCACAGAAGGTTTTTATCGCAATAAAAATGCTCAGGAGTGGAAGGGGATCTATCCAACAGACTTGTGAAAAATCAACAGTCAGTATGGTCTGTGTAGTTATTTGCAAGAGTTCTTCCTGGCAGATTCCGAATGTCGCCGACCAATAATCGTTACGAATCTCTATGTAGCCATATTTCCCAGACGGGACTTCCCAAATAGTTTTTTTTCTCTTGTCGGAGTCTTCGTAAGTTAGGCAAATAATACTTGTCAATTCAGCTTGTTCTTTTTTCACCAAGAGTGTCACCAGTATTAGGATAGAAAAATCGTTCAAGCTAGGTGCTTCATGCGGCAGATTCCCCTAACTTTTTTATCTGTTACCGCCAATAATAATCCCCCCCGACTTTCTACTTTAATACGCTTATCTTTGTAAAAAAGAGAGGTTAATCTCCAAAATAATTAGGCTTGCTGGGGGGTATGTCCGAAGGTACAAGCGAAGAGTTCATCGTCAACTAAGAGTGAGATGAATTTACCCCGCGAGATTTTGTAAGTTTAGTATCGCGCTACTGATGCAGTTCATTGTGCTTTAATTCAGCCATTATAAGCATGATACATGAAGTGAAATCAATTTAAGATTGCAAGACTTGCTTTTATTTTTATTGATTTTTTTCATATAGAACGATGCACCTGGCCGAGCCAAGTGATGGTCCGATTTTCCAATGTTTAGCCACATTTCTTCCAATTCCAGACGTCACCCTTGACTTCATGACTTAATTTTGAATGACCAATCCAACGCCCTTTCATGGTATTAGAATCAATTATCTCTAGATGAAAGGCTCCGAAATATCCTAAAGGGTCATTCTTGTCATGCCAATAGCCAGCAAAGTAACTGTTTTTCACCATGCCAAACAGAATGTATGTAACTCCTCTAGATATAAATTCTGCGTAGCAGTAAGTACCGGCTTGCTTTATTTCAGTATGGCTATGCCTGTCTATAACATCCACAAAATTAGTACTTCCGGCGGAATCCCATACCTGTTCCCAGGTACCTGAAATAGCGATTGGTTTAGTCCTCAAAAAATTTCTTAGTGGTATCCATGAAAAATATTTCACATATTTTTGAGCAAGCTGAAGATCAAGTAGAGCCTTCAAAATTATCAACGCAACAAATGTAATTGTTCCATTTACAACAAAGTTCCAATCAATAACCATGAACATTTCTCACAAGTTACATTGATAAAGTGCTACAGAAATTTAGAGCAGCCTACGACCAGCGATCAAGCATACGTCGGCAAAACTAGGCTCACCAAGTGGGCACAGTCCACACCTTTCGGCATATCTTCTCATCCCATCTCCTGTGCTGGCTAACTACTACATCCTGGCTATCCAGCCAGATGCACGGGTGCCACGATGTGCGGGCAACGACGATCTATACCAACTATGCAGCATGTCGCACGTTTTGGAGCAAATTATTTTATTTTTTTATTCACTATTACTAGTGATTACAGGGGGAGAAATGTAGTCAAGAGGAAATCATTAGCAAAATCCCCTTTGGAAGTCAATGGATTTACAAAAACCTTATCGGGTTAAGATTGGAAAATAATCCTGTGAAAACGGAGTGATGAGTTGTGACATGGAATTGTCTTTCTCATGTGCCAATTCGGATTGCTGAGTTCATGCATAGCCAGAATTAATTTTCGATTGGGAACCTCCCACCGGCTTTGCTGGAGGTTATTTAACTTGATGCTTTTATACAATTTTTAAACCGGACATTACTGTTTTTTACATAAAAACAGGGAAAAATGAAAATAATTCCTCAAAAACCGTTGCATAGCCGGAAAGAGATAATAGGAGAGAAAAATAACATCCGGCAAATATGCAAACCCATTACAACGAAATCATCAATTCTTTTGTCGATAAATACGGCTTGAGCCGAGGTCAGGTTGTGGCCGAGATCGAGAAGACCTTTTCGGCTATGCTGTCTCGCTGGTATGGGACCGGTACGGTTGTCCTGTTTGGTGACGACTACCTGCAAGCTCTGCACTATGCCAAGCAGTCCGGCATTCCTTTGCAAAATCAGCTTGAGCTTGTCTCCATGCGGGGCTGGAACACTATCCGTAGAATCCTTGACCAGAATCTTACCCAGGCCGCTTGTCTCCATGAAGTGACTCATTATAAACGATTGGAGCATGAGCTGCGCTGGGGTGAAATTATCCGTAAAAATGATGATGGATTCCTGGTGGAAATTGAGCTTGAGAAAGGCCAGACAATCATAGCCGAGTGCCCATTGAATCGTATTGGCGTGCATGAACGGAATACGTTGGCCGTTGGCCAAACACGAGCATTTCATCTGCGACGGGTTGACTCTGTAAAATTGCACGGGATCACACGGGTCAAGGTGGTGGTTGATCGCGTTTCAAAGAATCTGGTGACGACCTTACTTAGAGAGCAACTTGGCACTACCGCCCAGGTTCATCTGTATTGCGCCAAACGGTATGTCGGCCATAAGAGTTTTGTTGAGGCCAGTGGGTTTTTACCAAAGCAGATCATCTTGACTGCATCCAGGGAATTGAATGAACATATCCAGGTCACGGTCGGAGAAAAGTCTTGATCTGGAGAAAAAAGCAGCCCAAAGAGCCCTATACCCAATTAGGCGACGGCTTTCATCTGGACCATCCTGACAAGATACTACCGCTTGGATTTCCTGATAGTGACCGCAAAGGGCATTTCTGGTGTTTCGGGACAACCAGGGTGGGAAAAACCCGCACTATGGAAGGAATCATCGAACAGGACATTCGCAAGGGGTATTCGGTGGTAGCCATCGACCCCAAGGGTGACAATGAACTGTTCTCCAAAATAGTGCAGGTGGCTTTTGATACTGGCCGGCAAGAGGATTTAATGCTGATCACCCCTGTCTTTCCTCAATACAGTGCAGTTTTCAACCCCCTTTCTCATTACTATATGATCGAGGAAATGGTGGCCCATATTACCGCAGGCGTTGCCGTAGGAAGGGAACCTTATTTCTTCTCTGTTGCCTACGAGATCAGTCTGGTAGTGGTGCAGGCCCTTATTATGCTGGCTGAAGCCAATAATAAAAAGCCGGATTTCAATCTCAATGATGTCAAAAACAATATCAGCCATTCTGACCTGGAAAAACTCAAAGACAAGATCGCAGGGATTAAAACGCTGCAGGCCCAGCAGCTGACCATGGACTTACAAAGGATAATCGCTTCTCAAGCCGACTACCATTCCAAGGTTGCAAGCTCGCTCCGCGTGGCGCTGACGGAACTGACCAGTGGCAATGTGGGCCAGATTCTTGGCCAGGCCAATGAGAACCGTTTTATCGCACGTCTGGAGCAAAACAAGGGGGTTATCATGATCGTCCAACTTGGCTCTTTGCTCACCAAACGGG
>CAISPV010000122.1 GCA_903887485.1 uncultured Desulfobulbaceae bacterium
CATGGTGTAGCCACAAAGTATCTGTCGAATTATCTGGGGTGGCGGCGTTCTCTTGAGCAACATCCCCAAATTTCACCAGAGTCTTTGCTCGCCATTTCTCTGGGGCAGTTTCAACACTTAAAGGGAACATAGCCTTTTTTTATGGCCTAAATGTAAATCAAGACTGTAACCAGTGTAAGACGTTGTAAATAAATAGCATGGACATCTAAATGGTGAAAATTGTATAAAGAAACAAGTTATTTCACAACAGCTCCTAATCATTATGACTACTAAAACTCAAGAGTATCTCTCAGAACATAAAGTATGATCAAGCAATTATGAAACTGCCTTTTCTCTCTACAGAAAAATTGGTTGTCGGTTTAGATATCGGTTCACATTCCATTAAAGCCTGTGAATTGAGACAAACAGACAAGACCTATTCAGTCGTGAATCTCGGCAGTATCATTCTTCCCGAAGGGGCTGTGGATGACGGCACGCTTCATGATCCTGAGGCTGTGGGAAAAGCCATTACCGAACTCCTGGCAAATCTGCGAATAAAACATAAAAAAGTTGCTATTTCCATATCCGGCTACTCAGTCATTGTAAAAAAAATCCATCTCGCAGTCATGGAAGAAAAACAGCTTGAGGCGTATATTACTGCCGAGGCAGAGCAATATATCCCCTTTGACATTGACGATGTTTATCTCGATTTCCAAGACCTCAAAACCAACACCGAAGATTCAAACCAAACTGAAGTCATGCTCGTTGCCGCCAAAAAGGAAATTATTGACGACTATCTTGATATGCTCCAAGGCATCGGCCTGCAACCAGTAGTGGTCGATGTGGATGGTTTTGCCCTGGAAAATATCTACGAATCCAATTATCCTCAGAAAGAAAATGTGGCCCTTGTCGATATTGGCGCCACCAAGATGAATATCAACATTATTACCAATGGCATGTCTGTGGTAGCAAAAGATATTCCATCAGGGAGTCGGCAATTAACCGAACAAATTGCTAACTCCTTTGACATCCCCATGGAAGAGGCAGAAGCTCTAAAAATTGGGCAGACACCAGCCCAGGAGAAGCAGGAGCAAATTACCAAAATATTTACTTCCACCTGCGCCCAATGGGTTTTAGAAATTAAAAAAGCCATTGACCTGTATCATTCTAACCGAGCCAACAAACAGCTTGACAAGCTGGTATTAAGCGGCGGTGGTTCCAAGGTGGCAGGACTTGCTGAATACCTGCAGAGAGAAACAAATGTGCCGGTTGAAATCTTCAATCCTTTTGCCAAAATGCACACCAATCCCAAACAGATTGATTCGGAATACCTGAACACTATTGGCCCGGAAATGGCCATTGCGACTGGCCTTGCCATCCGCACATCAGATATATAGGTTATCAACATGCTTAAAATTAACCTGCTCCCTATCCGGCAACTCCGACAACATGCCAGGGCCTGCAATGAGTTCTTTGGCTTTGTTGCAATTTTTATACTTCTCCTGATTATTTTAGGCGCCATGACCATGCTGCAAGCCAACAAGGCCACCGCCATTCAAGCAGAGACAACTAGACTGAATCAGGAGAAAGAGACCTATGATAAAATTCTGGTTGAGATCAAAAAACTGGAAGCAGACAAAAAAGAGCTGGAAAACAAGATCAACATTATCAAGCAATTAAAAAAAGATTCTGCACTCACTGTTCATATCCTTGATGAAGTTGCGAGAAGACTCGACGCCACCAGGATGTGGCTCACAGCCCTTGACCAGCAAGGCACATCCCTGTCACTTACGGGCACAGCCTTGGACAATAAGACGATCGCCGAGTTCATGGACAGCTTGGATGCATCACCCTTTATTAGCGATGTCAATCTGTCTGATTCTTCACTTACCAAAGTAGCAGGCCAGGATCTAAAGGCATTTTCAATCCAATGTACTGTTGGATCACCAACAGAAAAAACTGACGATGCAAATCAACAGAAAAAATAACCTACCTGTATGAAAAAGAATAACCAGCCATTTGCAACCTTTATAGACACAAAATACATCCCACTGCAAAGGAATCACAAGCTTGCGGGGGCAGCAGCACTGTTGCTTCTACCACTCATTCTTTTTTTCTTTGTTTTTTATCTCCCCAAAAGCCAGGAAATCGAGACGCTGACGCAACAAAAAATCAGTGCGACGCAAGAACTACAAAAAGCCAAAGACAGCGCCGCAACCCTCAATAAACACAAGGCAGAAATGGTAACTATCGAGGAAAAATTTAAGGAGACCGCCGTGTTATTTCCTAAAGAAAAGGAGATTCCCCGTCTCTTGACTGATATTTCAGCAGAAGGCCAGAGTGCTGGTCTTGAATTTCTCACTTTCAAACCTCTTGCCGCGGTACCAAAAGATTTTTATTCAGAGATACCAATCAGTATTAAGGTAAGCGGGCCTTATCACAACATGGGCAGTTTTCTTGATCATGTAAGCAAGCTTACCCGTATTGTCAGTGTCTCTAATGTTAAAATGAGTGCACCAAAGAAAAACGAGGGCGAGATGCTTCTGGATTCCGATTGTACGCTGATCACCTACCAGTTCACCAATAAACAGCTCGCGCAACCTCAAGCCGCTACGAAGAAATAAAACACGACATACTCTCTGATGAAAACACAACGAAATATCAGGCATCTGCCATTCACTCTCAGCTTCTTGCTGATTGCAACAGCGCCCCTGTCTATCCAGGCGGCACCCGAGCCCAATGGAGAAGCTACGGGTGCGAATCCGGCCAGAGAACAATCAACACTGGAATTACCAGCAACGACCGGTGATCCTTTGGCTGTTTTTTCGTACCAGCTTGAAGGAAGACCAGATCCCTTTTCTCCATTCATCACAGAAAAAGCAGCAAGCTCTATCAATATGGACGAAGTTGTTGATAGCGAGGATACCCTCACCGGCATGCAGTTGTTTGAACCAGGGCAGTTAAAACTAGTAGCCATTGTTTTTGAGAACAATGCGGAAATAGCCATGGTCGAAGATGCCGCTGGCCAAGGATATGCTATTCGACCTGGTATGAAAATTGGGAAAAGAGGAAAAGTTACATCTATTGGCCCCAATCAGGTGAACATCGAAGAGACATCTGTAACCCGAGTCGGCAAAAAATTAACCAACAACATAGTTATGCTATTAAAGAAAAAGGGAGAAGAGTAAATAATGCACCAGAGACTCTCCATATTCCAACCGACCATTTTTCTCACCCTTTGTCTTTTGCTTGTTTTGAGCTTCGGATCAGCTTTCGCTGAAAACACCCCGAACACGACGAACAACTCCTATCTCATTCAGGATATCAAGTCAAACCTACAGGGGAATGCCTTGAGCATCGAGATTATTGGCAATAGTCTGCCCGATTATAATACGTTTGAGCTCCCTAATCCCCAACGGCTTATTCTGGATATCGCCCATGCAAGCCTTGACAAAAAAATCAATCCTGCAAAAGTCATCCCTGACAACAGCTACGCAAAGCTTGCCACTAAATCGCTTGCTGACGACCCCGGTATCACCCGTTTTGAAATCACTATCAACGAAAGTCATACCTACTCAGTGGACCGCGACAAAAACAATCTCTTAATCCTAATCCACCCAAAAACAGATACCGCCTCAACAACGCCCAACGAAACGGTTGCGCCTGCCGTCCCTGCTCCAAAAGAGACAGCCCCAATCATGTTGCAGGATATGACCATCAAAAAAGGAGCGGAACAATCGGAAATCCTTATTGTAGCCGACATCCCGCTTAAAGACTTCCGTCACAATATTGTTGTCGACAAAAAGGGCCTGCCCGACATGATGTATATTGACATTACTGGAGTTGATGGCTCAAAACTGGCACGAGAGACGGAAGTCGGCACCGCCCTGAGCAAGATCAGGGTTGCACCCAAGGGAACAGGAGTCCGCCTACTCTTTGATTCTGGTCTGCCGAAACTCTTTGATTATACGGTGACAACAGATCCAAAAGGACTGCTGGTAATCATTAAAGAGGCGAGACAAGAGGCACAGGCCACAACAACATCGCAGAATCAGATTAATGGCACTCTCAAGTCCCCAGTTGCAAAAGACACAAAAGAGCCCAAAGATGCTCCTAAAGATGCCACTCTGGAGAATCTCATTGAGTCTTCAACAACAGCCATGAGCAAAGGGAAGGCCAAGGCACAAAGCGGTACTGACAAATCAACGGGATCTCCGGAAAACTCTTTTAATTTTGGCGGATACAAAGACGCCAAACGGATCAGTGTTGATTTTTACAAGATAGATCTGCACAATGTCTTCCGACTGTTTAATGATATCAGCGGTCAAAACATCATCGTCGATGAAGCAGTGAAAGGCACTCTCACCCTGAAACTCAATGATGTCCCTTGGGATTTTGCTCTTGATATTATTCTCAACCTCAAAAATCTACGCAAAGAAGAGCGTTTTAATACTATTGTTATCTATCCGGGAGATAAAGCATTTGTCTGGCCCGAACGCGCCCAGGACAATCTCTCAGTCAAGGCCGACCTTGACATTAAACAGGAACAAGATGCCTTAGTCATTGAACAGTCTGCCGCCCAATCACAAGAAGTTATGCAGTCCAAAGAACTCATTCGTAAGGCCAGGATTGAAGAAAAGGCCGATAACATGGAGAAGGCCTGTGCCCTCTATGAGCAGGCATTTAAACTTGATCCAAAGAATGCCAAACTGGCAAACCGATTGGCAAGCCTTTATCTGGCAAGTCTGGGAATAAATGCCAAGGCCGTCTATTTTGCCAAAGAAAGTCTGAGGATAGAGCCAAAGAATAGTCAGGCAGCCCTCTATGCAGCGATTGGCCTGGCAAACATGAACCAGACTGCTGAGGCCACAGACTATTTTGCCCAGAGTATCAGCGACCCCACACCATTAAAAGAGGCCCTGATCAGCTACGCATCCTTCAGTGAACAGAACGGGCAACCAGATGCCGCCCTGAAACTTATTGCCAAATACACTGCGCTGTATGGTGAGTCTGTAGAGACAATGGTTGCAAGGGCACGAATCTATGACAAAATGGGCCAGAAAGACAAGGCAACCGACCAGTATCGCGCCCTTCTGGCCTCTGGTTATCAACTGGTCCCTGGCCTGAAACAATATATACAAAGTCGGTTGAGCGGGAATACCCCACCGGCTATCTAAGGATGCTATTTGGTTGAAAGCCGACCTAAATACTGATCGAGGGATATTGTCGGGAATTAACCGACAATATCCCTCGACCGACCCATAAAATATCAACAATCAGATTTATTGCAACACAACAAGAAGTCAACAGCCGGATCAAGTAGTTCTGCAACAGGCTCAATAATGGACTTTCGTAAGAGGTTGATTTTTTCATTACACGTAGGGTTGTACAGACATGACACGTTTCGCTTATTCTTTAATGGCCAAGAGGTTTTCCATGAAACTTAGATCACAAGTGGCGCCAGCACTCGCCCTCTTCCTTCTTTCCCTTGTTCTTTTGTCCTGTAGTCCCTTGACCACAGAATCAGAGAAACCAACAGCGGAGGCTGCAAAACCTGCTACTCATGACGCGACGCCTCCATCCCTACCGGTTCAATATCAAAAACCATCGTATGTGGTGGATCCAGCCAGCAAGGACGCATTGGATATTAAAACGGACGACGCAGTGCTCAAGGTTGGCGCCAAGATCAGTTCCGTCAAGAAAGTAGCTCTCAGGGAAATCATGAAGCCCTTGGCCAGCCTGAAAAAATTAAATATCTCCTGGGCCAGCGATGTCAGCCAGGATATCTTGGTTGACGTAGATATCAAAGCCGATGATGACTTTTATAAGGCCATTGAGAATCTTTTGCGGCAGGTCGATTACTTTTATGAAATGGAAGGAAGCACCATTGTTATCAAATACAGGGAAACAAAACAATTTCATATTGCCATGCCCTTTAAAAAGCAAGCCTACAGCACAAGTACCGGGGGTAATGTCCTTGGTGGTGGCGGTGATGACATAGCGAAGAATATAGAAGGGACGCTCAAACTCACAAGCGAAAAAAATGAGTTTGACATATGGGAAAACATCAAACTCAATCTGGATAGCATTCTTGACATCTGGACCTATCGCAGGGAAGGTCAAACTGTTACAAAAGATACCATTTCGACTGGCGAAACAGAAGGTGCCAGAACGTACGCCAAAGGCACTCAAAATGAATCAAAAAAAGATGACAATACTAAGGACAAAACCGATAAACAAACCCAGAACGAGCAATCAAACAAAGGACAAGTGACAGGCGGAAAAGGATATTATATTATCGACAAACCAGTTGGCTTAATCACAGTAACTGCCCCCCGTCACATGATCGAAAAAATCGAAGCGTATATCACTTCCCTGCAAAAGGAGATTTACAAACAGATCTCCATTGAGGCCAAGATCATTGAAGTCCAATTGGTTGACAGCTCTTCCATCGGCATTAACTGGAATAAAGTCCTTCAAAATTTTGATATCAGTGGCGCGGTGGAATTTGGCGCTCATGCTGCTGATGCCGCTAATGGTATTATTACTCAAGGTCAAGTCTTTCCCTATATCTTTGCCAATGAAAAGAAGGAGGATAAGAATGGCCAAATAACATACCCTAATGGAAATAAAGGGTCGGTTTACGACCCAACCCGTTTGGTGTCCAACGTCAGAATCAATTCAGCCAATTTTGATGTCTTTCTCAACGCCCTCAAGACCCAGGGCAACACCAAGGTACTTTCCAACCCCAAGATCAGCGTCCTTAATGGCCAACCAGCTATGATTTCTGTTGGCCGCAATATTACTTATGTTAAAAAGGTAACATCCAACGTCACGGGTACAGGGGCTGAAATAACCAGAACCTATACTGCTGATCCAGGCACCATTCTTTCTGGTGTTGGCCTGGGTCTTACCGCCACCATCCTTGATAATAACGAGATCATCATGGACCTGGTACCTATCACCTCAGAGCTGATAGAAGGGACAGAACAAGCGGTAATTGTTGCGGGTGAAGGAACAACAGCTATCAAGATGGGCCTGCCCATTGTCAATATCCGGGAAATGAGTACTACCGTTAGGGTAAAAGATGGGGAGATGCTGGTCATTGGCGGCCTGATCAGTGATATGGACGATGATCAAGGAAACTTTGCTCCCGTTGTTGGTGATATCCCGCTGCTCAAATATCTGTTCGGATATGAACAAAAGTTAAAAAGCAAACGCGAACTGATTATTTTACTGAAACCACGTATCATTTAAATTCTTAACACAAAAATAAAGATCAACACCTTTTTTTACAGGGAGAAAATCATGAAGAGGTTACACTACGCACTGTGCGGTCTAATGCTCCTGCTGCTCACCGGTTGCGGACAAACTGTGGTTGAGACCCTCCAGGTATCGCAAGCAGCAGGTCAAAATGCCCCTGGCAAGGGAAAAACCATCGTCATCCTGCCCTTTGCAGATTACACCTTTGCGGATTCTCTGTCTGCGGCCCATCGTCGAGATATGGCCATAACCGAATCCTTGACCGACCGTCTTATTACTAATGGATTCAAACTTCCCATCCAGGAAGATGTCTTTGCCTACATGGTGGATCAGTCCATTATCAGCCTGGTTGCCTATGAGCAAAAAAACTCGGCCTCCCTCAATAATGAACTGAGCGGGGAGTGGTCAGATGTCATGAAAGATCAGATCCGTAGCTATATTGCTGAACAACAAACTCAACGCGACAATCAAGTCGCTGCCAGCCCCGGCACCCATGGACTTACCGAACAGACTGTCGCCAAGATTGGCCGGAAATTCCATGCTGATTATATCGTCCGTGGTCGTATTCTCGAATTCAAGACCCGGCAGGAACATACCTGGGCTCCATGGAAAAGAGGCATCCTGCCCTTTATCTCCGGTACCACCAGCCAACTATCCTTTGGCTTTGCGAGCACTGACCAATATGACAACTGGAACAACATGATTGCCGGTGGCACCTGGGGGGGA
Organism: uncultured Desulfobulbaceae bacterium; assembly: GCA_903887485.1. Lineage (GTDB taxonomy): Bacteria > Desulfobacterota > Desulfobulbia > Desulfobulbales > Desulfocapsaceae > UBA2270. Next base: position 7,969 of record CAISPV010000122.1, read on the forward strand.
ATTATCGGACACAATGTCGGTGGCCCATGGGATCCTGACAAAGGCGGCTCTGAGATTCTGGGCATTTCGGGAGGCAATGACGCCAACACCATTTTGTGGGGAGCCGTTGGGGCGCTCACAGGGAGAGAAGCCAAAAATAGCGGCCGAGTAGATCAGGCCGTCGTGCAGATGCGCATCTGGGTTCAGGAAGCAGCCACTGGTAATGTGGTCTGGACCAATCGAGTAGATGTCAAGGTCTCTCCAGAATCAGTGCTGGCAGACAAACAATACGACGCTCTGTTTAACCAGGCCATCGAAAAAGGGGTTACCACACTTATTGATAATTTTGTCACCACCGCCCTATAAGCAAAGAGCCTGAAAACAAAAAGGCCAAAGGCCCTTATTCCCCTGACCGGGAATAAGGGCCTTTGGCCTTTTTGTAAACTCTGGGACCCATCCGCAGCATCCCGATTCACACAAATCCATCATTTATAGTCCCACCAGTCGATACAGACCGAAATCAACCTCGACCGCCTCTTCTGACTCTCTCTTGCCCCTGACTACGGCGGCAGGCAGAGTACCCTCTGGTTCCCTTGCGACGCAGGGGAACCAGAGGGTACGGAGGAATGCTGTTGTTAATTCTCCTGCTGGGCATCCTTCTGTTTCTTGGAGTTCTGATACAGGCCCATAAAATTGATCGGTTCCATTAAAAAGGGAACAAACCCACCATCAACCGACATCTGGCTCACAATCTGCCGGGTAAAAGGAAAGAGCAAGGTTGGACAATCAACACTGAGCACCATCTCCAGATGCTCCTCCGGGATATTCTTGAGCAGGTAAGCGGCCGCATGTTCAATCTCCATAATAAACATGGTCTTATCATTGTTCCCTTTATCAACAATCTTGGCCGTGATCTGCAGACTCACCTCAAAATGATCATCACCAAGATTTTTGTGATTCAATTTCAGATTCACATCAACCTTGGGTTCTGAATTCTGAAGCCGATACACTTCAGGGGCATTTGGATTTTCAAAGGAAAAATCTTTGATATACATCTTCTGCATCCGAAAAACCGGACCCTCGCCGGTGCCATTATTCCCATGTTCTTCAGTCATTGTTACAACCCTCTTTTAATGAAAAAATTCTTTTCGCATCATCTGATGCATGGTTAAACACCAATCACATCACCCTACCTTAAAGCAAATACAAAGAGGACGCAAAGAAAAACCTGACTCCTTGCATCAATTCGACTTCATTCCATCCTCTTTCTTGCAGCCTTAAGTACCTCCCCTAAAAATATTCCAGTATACGAGCTCTTTTCATCTGCCACCTCTTCAGGAGTGCCACAGGCCACAATCCTGCCACCCCTATCACCACCCTCTGGCCCCACGTCTATAATCCAATCAGCCGTTTTTATCACATCCAGATTGTGCTCAATAACGACCACGGTATTGCCATGATCAACCAGACGTCCAAGTACCGTAAGCAAATGCTGGATATCTGCTGGGTGCAGACCAGTTGTCGGCTCATCTAGTATATACAAGGTTCTGCCACTGGGTCGTCCTGAGAGCTCCTTGGCCAGTTTCACCCTCTGGGCCTCACCCCCAGACAGGGTCACCGAGGACTGGCCAAGGGTAATATAAGCAAGGCCAACATCAAAGAGGGTTTGCAGTCGATTTTTAAGTACTGGAATATTCTTAAAAAAATCCAAAGCCTCTTCCACAGTCATGGATAAGACGTCATGAATATTTTTATCACGGTAACGAATATCGAGCGTTTCCTGGCTATACCGCTTCCCTTTACAGGATTCGCAAAGCACGTAGATATCAGGGAGAAAGTGCATAGCAATCTTATTTACCCCTTCGCCCTCACAGGCCTCGCATCGCCCGCCCTTCATGTTAAAGCTGAACTGTCCCAGTTTATACCCTCTGGCCCGTGACTCTGGTAATCTGGCAAAAAGTTCCCGAATAGGGGTAAACACGCCGGTATAGGTCGCGGGATTGGACCGGGGCGTCCGGCCAATAGGGCTCTGATCGATATCGATAATCTTATCCACACTGTCCAGGCCAGACAGGACCGCCCCTTCCAGCTGCACCTTGGGCAATCTCTGCTCCAGCCCCTTTTTCGCCATCCGAAAGAGGGTCTCCATCACCAGAGAGCTCTTGCCTGAACCAGACACCCCGGTTACACAGGTCATCACCCCTAAAGGAAACGCGACATCAACCTGTTTCAGGTTATTCACCGAGCCATTGTGCAGCAAAAGAGTATCCTGCTTCCCCTTGCGAACCCGTCTGCGCTTGACTGGCATCTCTATCCTCATTCTGCCGGATAGATAGGCTCCAGTCAGAGACCGCTGACAATCCAATAATCCGGAAACCCGGCCATTATACACAACCTCTCCCCCATGCACTCCAGCGCCAGGCCCCATATCGAGCACATGATCAGCGGCGAGAATGGTCTCAGTATCGTGTTCAACTACGATGACGCTGTTGCCGAGATCACGTAATTCCAACAGAGTATTGATGAGTTTCTGATTATCACGCTGATGCAGCCCGATACTCGGTTCATCAAGGATATAAAGAACTCCGGCCAGACGCGAACCAATCTGGGAGGCCAGCCTGATCCGTTGCGCCTCCCCGCCTGACAAGGTCCCGGATCGCCGCTCCAGCGAAAGATACCCCAGACCGACATCCTCCAAAAAAGAGAGACGATCACCAATCTCTTTCAAAATAGGCTGACCAATCTGCCGCTCACGTTCGCTGAGCGGCAGATTGGTTAGCTCACGAAGCAAGGTATCAATGGAAAGGCAAGTCAGCGCATGGATCGACCATTTCCCAATCCGTACCGCCAGGGCCTCAGGCCTTAACCGAGCGCCCTGGCAACGGGGACAAGTCTGCTCATTCATGTACCGGGCCAGTTCCTCGCGCACCATAGCCGATTGCGTCTCATGATACCGGCGATCGAGCTGGGGGATAACTCCTTCAAAACTCTGATCCGAACGCATGGCACGCTTCCCTTTCTGATAATGAAATGCTATCTCCTCTCGCCCTGAACCGTACAGAATAATCTCCTGAATCCTGGCTGGAAGTTTTTGAAAGGGCGTCCCCATGGAAAACTGATAATGACTGGCGAGCGCGGCCAGCATCTGCCCAGAATAGGAACTTTCCATCCTTCTCCCCCAGGGGGCAATGGCGCCATCCAATAGACTCAATGCCGGTTCCGGGATAAGCAGCCCCGGATCAAAAAATTGTTTTACCCCTAAGCCGCCGCACTCCTCACAGGCACCCTGCGGATTATTAAAAGAAAAGAGCTGGGTGGAAAGAGCCGGCATGGAGAGGCCACAGCTATGACAGGCGGCAAGCTCACTGAACAGTTGTTCCCTTCCCTCATCAGGGAACAGGGCCAATAAAAAACCCTCCGTCAACTTGACCGCCGTGCTGACAGAATCAGAGAGACGACGGCGGATTGATGATTTAAGCGCCAGCCTGTCCACCACCACCTCAATGGAATGACGATGGTTTTTATCAAGGGCTTCTACCTCATCAGCATGCAGGATATCGCCATCAACCCTGATTCGGACAAAGCCCTCTTTTCTGATCCGGGCCAGGACCTGTTCATGTCGTCCCTTTTTATTGATAATAAGTGGTGCCAACAGAACTACCTTTGTCCCTTCCGGTAAAGCCAACAAGCCGTGTACCATCTCCTCAATCGATTGTGAGCGAATCTCCTCACCACACTGAGGACAACAGGGGTGGCCACAGCGGGCATACAGCAGCCGCAGATGGTCATAAATCTCGGTGACCGTGCCAACTGTTGAACGTGGGTTTTTACTGGTGGTCTTCTGTTCGATCGATACCGCCGGCGAAAGCCCCTCCAGGGAATCCACATCCGGCTTATCCATCTGCCCAAGAAACTGTCGTGCATACGTGGAAAGGGATTCCACATAGCGGCGCTGTCCTTCCGCGTACAAGGTGTCAAAGGCAAGTGTTGATTTGCCGGAACCAGACAGCCCAGTGAAGACCACCAGGCTGTTGCGCGGTAAATCCACATCAATATTTTTCAGATTATGCATCCGCGCCCCGCGGATGCTCAAGGTCTGTGGTTCCATAAACAAATCAACTCTAAAAATGAAAAACTTATACTGACCCAAACTGCATATAATCAACCTTGATACAGCGATCCATAATCACAACAAGCCCAGCCTTTTCCGCCAAGACAGCCGCTTCCTGATTAACGATTCCCTGCTGCATCCAGATCACTTTTGCCCCGATGGTAATAGCCTCTGCAACCACTGGCAGCACATCTTCAGAACGTCTGAAAATATCCACCAGGTCAACCGGCTCTGGGATTGAAACAAGATCAGGATAGCATGTAACTCCGCAGATCTCACTATGCCCAGGATTAACCGGAATAACACGAAATCCAACTTGCATCAAATAGCAGCCCACCATATGACTCGGTCGATTCTCTTTGGGCGAAAAGCCCACTACGGCAATGGTTCTTGCTGTATGCAAAACCTCTTTAACAAGAGCAAGTGCAGGGATATTAAACATATCAGATCACTGTAATCAGAAATAATATATGGATTTTTGACAGGAGTGAACCCTTTTGCGAGAAAAGGATTTACCACTTATACAGGCTATGGTATTTTAATTCGTTATTAGTATAGGCTGAAAGAAAAAATCAAATCGTGAACAATCTTTTGCTCTTTCCCCCAACCTCAAGGAATTTCAATGAATTTTCAAGATATCATTCTTGAGCTGAACAATTACTGGGCAGATCAGGGATGCGTCATTCAACAACCTTATGACATGGAGGTTGGTGCCGGAACATTTCATCCAGCCACACTTCTCAGATCACTGGGGCCGGAGCCCTGGAAGGCTGCTTACCCACAACCATCAAGACGTCCAACCGATGGCCGTTACGGCAACAATCCCAACCGCCTGCAACATTATTATCAATATCAAGTAGTTCTCAAGCCATCGCCTCTTGATGTCCAGGAACTCTACCTGAAAAGCCTGAAACGTTTTGGACTGAGTCCGCTCGAACACGATATTCGTTTTGTTGAAGACGACTGGGAATCACCAACATTAGGGGCCTGGGGTCTAGGCTGGGAAGTATGGCTGGATGGAATGGAAGTAACCCAATTCACCTATTTCCAACAGGCAGGGTCTATTGATCTTCATCCTATCACCGTGGAAATCACCTATGGCCTGGAACGACTTGCCATGTACCTCCAAGGGGTTGACAGTGTTTACGACATTGCCTGGAATGATACGATAAGCTATGGTGAAATATTTCATCAGGCAGAAGTTGAATTCTCGACCTTTAATTTTGAAGAGGCTAATGTCGAAAGACTGATCTCCTTCTTTGACATCTACGAACAAGAAGCACTCAAACTCGTGGAGAAAAGACTCATCCTGCCGGCCTATGACTACTGCCTGAAATGCTCACACACTTTCAATCTGCTGGATGCACGCAAGGCAATAAGCGTTGCGGAACGAACTCGCTACATTGGCAGAATCAGAAATATTGCCAGAAAAGTGGCAGAACAATACGTCATCCAAAGGGAAGAAATGGGACATCCGCTAATCAAAGCAGGACAAGCCGCATAAGCCAAGTATTCACAAATAACTTGGCCCCTGAAAGAAAATGGCGGAAGTGCATGGGAATCGAACCCACCTATCAGGCTATTAACCCGACACACCGGATTTGAAGTCCGGGAGGGCCACCAGTACCCTGCCCACTTCCACTGCATTTACCCAAGTAAAATTAAGCTTAATAGATATTGACCTCGAAAACAACTTTTTATTATGCTTCTTTTTTCTATAACAGATTAAAAGGTATTCCCTGACAATAACAAGATTTCTTCTCTCTTCAACCCTGACCCCAAGAAAAAAAACCACAAACGCCATGCAGTGTGAAAGACTAATAAAACAAATAAAAACATGGTATTTTCATGTCCAGAACGAGACCATGGCTCCAGCCCGTATGATCAGTTTTATCGAGAGCCATGCCAGCCAGTGTGATATATGCATAGCCGACCCTGATCTCCATCAAGAAATTACCAAAATAACAGAAATCATTCTTCCAGAATCCAAGATCCCAAAAGCAGTCCGCTTACAGCAGGAACAGGCTGAAGAAAACGAATTAGAGGCCGAAGAAGTAAACACAGAAGAGACTGAAGAAGAGGAAGAAACAGAGGACGAATTGGACATCTTTGATCCTGATGACGAAATATAAGAGCCGTCAGGAAATAGCCATTACATTCATAACCATTTCGTTACGACGCCTTATGCCGATCATGGCATTCCAATGTTACAATTATTTTGGCTCTGTTCCCGTTAAGTGTTGAAAAATAAGCAATGGTTCTTATCTTTTTGATATATCACAAGAAGGAGGGAACCATGGAGAACGAGTCCTTTTCTAAATTGTTAGTTCAAATCACCGAGATGGATCATCGGCAAC
>CAISPV010000123.1 GCA_903887485.1 uncultured Desulfobulbaceae bacterium
CATGGTGTAGCCACAAAGTATCTGTCGAATTATCTGGGGTGGCGGCGTTCTCTTGAGCAACATCCCCAAATTTCACCAGAGTCTTTGCTCGCCATTTCTCTGGGGCAGTTTCAACACTTAAAGGGAACATAGCCTAAAAAAATCAGCACAATGAACAGAGGAAAAGATCAGGATATTACGAGCGGCAGCCCTTTCTTCCCGATATCAGCCGTTGTTATGGCAAGGCAATCGTAGGAGAACCGGCCGTGTTGATAGGCCACCTTTCCCCGTTTGGCAACCCGCCACACGCCCGCCTGGAAGACGCCATCGGTTTCAATCTTCTCCAGCAGCCCGACCGCGGCATCCAGGCTCTGCGCCAGGCCGGCATTTTGGGTGAGCACAATGTGCTTGACGCCTGGACCACCAACCAGGGTTACCGGCTCGACAATCAGATGCGAGATATCACTGGCAGGCAATGCCTCGAGCGTTGGCCTGGCCTGGAGCCGGATCATCCTGGCCCGGCTGTCCGGCCCGACGGTTTCCTTGGTCGAACTGATGAGGTCGAGGAGATGATCACGGATCTCGTTCAGTCCTTTGGCCGCTCTCAATCCTTCCACGCCGGGATAGACGGTCAGGGCCTTTGCCAATAAAGAGACCTCGCGCAGGTAATGATTGCGCTGATTCTCAGGCACCAGGTACATGGCAATGATGGAGACGGGAATGCCATCCGGCGCGCCGTAGTTGATGCCCTGTGGGCTCCAGCCAACGACGCAGACCAGATCTTCATCGAAGGAAACCCTGGCATCAGGGCAGGCCCAGCCCATACCCAGCGAGGTCTGGCTGGTCAGTTCCTTGGCCAGGATCAGCCCGGCCACATCGGTCCCTGGCGGCAGCGACGGGATCGCCTCGATAATATGGGCGAGAAACTGGAGGGCGTCCATCTTATCGTTGTCAGGCAGCTCGATCAAGCGCCCTTCCTGCAAAGCATCCAGCAAGCTATCCATTGTTATTCACCTCCATAGCGATTGTAAAACCACGTTTTCACATAATGAGTCAGGACCGCGTAGCAAAGCAGAAAAGCAGTGATCCACAGCCAGTACACCGATGGCAATGGTACCATGTTCAGCTCTTTCGCAAACGGCGAATAGGGGAGCCAGACGGCGGCGGCCATAATGACAAGCGTGGTAATTGTCATATGGAATGAGGCATTGCTGCCGAAAAAGGGAATCCGCCTGGTCCTGATGATATGGACGATCAAGGTCTGGGTCAACAAGGATTCCACAAACCATCCGGTCTGAAAGAGCTGGGCCAGCCCCTCTTTGGAGGCCGCTGTGGCGCTTGGGTCGTTAAAATGGTGGCAACCAAAGAAATACCACATCAGCGCGTAGGTGGCGTAGTCAAAAATGGAACTGATCGGTCCGATAAAGAGCATAAAACGCTTGGTATTGGTGATGTCCCATTTCAAAGGCTTGGCGATCAGCTCTTCATCGACGTTATCGGTGGGAATACCGGTCTGCGAGAAATCATAGAGCAGATTGTTAACGAGGATCTGCACCGGCTGCATCGGCAGGAAGGGAAACAGGTAACTCGCCCCGACCACGCTGAACATATTCCCAAAGTTGGAGCTCGCCCCCATCCGGACATATTTATCGATGTTGGCAAAAACGCGCCGCCCCTCAATGATCCCCTCTTCAAGAACCAGAAGGCTTTTTTCGAGAAGAACGATATCGGCGGCTTCCTTGGCCACATCAACCGCCGAATCCACGGAGATGCCGACATCGGCAGCCTTGAGGGCCGGGGCATCGTTGATGCCGTCACCCATGAAGCCCACCACGTGGCCGTTGCCGCGCAGTTGCCGCACGATCTGCTCCTTCTGCGCCGGGCTGAGCTTGACAAAGACGTCCACCTCTTCAACCACCCGCTTAAAATCAAGATCGGGCAGCGCGGCCAGTTCCGCGCCGGTGACAATATTGCCCACCGTAAAACCGACGTCACGGCACACCTTCCGGGTGACCAGGGCATTGTCGCCCGTCAGCACCTTGACCCGGACGCCGGCGTCCAGCAACTGTCCGATCGCCTCCAGGGCCGAGACCTTGGGCGGGTCGTAGAAGGCGATATAGCCCAGCAGGATCAGTTCACTCTCGTCGGCAGTGGCAAAGGTGGTCTTGGCCAGGGGAAACTCCCGATAGGCAACCCCCAGGACGCGGAACCCGTCCTTATTGAGGCTGTCCACCTCCTCAAAGAGGTTATCGCGAATCATGGGAATAAGAGGGAAGACCTCATCGCCGATCTGGTAATGACTGCAGCACTCGTAAATCTCCTCGACCGCCCCTTTACAGATCAGGACGTGGTCACTCTCGTAATCCACCACCACCGACATGCGGCGCCGTTGAAAATCAAAAGGCAACTCATCCACCAGCCGGCAGTTGGCCTCGGCGTCCAACACGGCATAGTCGAGGACGGCACGGTCAATCAGGCTGCGCAGACCTGTCTGATAATAGCTGTTGAGATAGGCATAGGTCAGGACATCTTCACTGGTGTGGCCGGTGATATCGAGATGTCGTTCGAGCACAACCCGATCCTGGGTAAGGGTACCCGTTTTATCCGTACACAGGATATCGATAGCGCCAAGATTCTGGATGGAGGGAAGGCGCTTGACGATGACCTTCTTCTTGGCCATGGTCAGCGCGCCCTTGGCCAGGTTGACGGTGACGATCATCGGCAGCATTTCCGGGGTAAGTCCGACGGCGATCGACAGGCCAAAGAGCAGGGCCTCGGTCCAGTTTCCCTTGGTCAGTCCGACAATGAAAAACACGGCCGAGACCATGACCATCATGAATTTAATCATGAGCCAGGTGAAGGAGCGCACGCCGTGATCAAAACTGGTCTCCTCGCTTCGACCGGCAAGACTTTCGGAGATGGCCCCATAGGCGGTCCGCATGCCGGTGTTGATCACCAGACCGTGCGCCGTGCCGCTGGTGACATTGGTGCCGTAAAAACAGATATTGGTGAGTTCTGTGGCATTTTGACCGTGAAACGTTTCGGCAAGAGCCGATTTTTCAACGGCCATCGACTCCCCGGTAAACGCTGATTCACTGACAAAGAAATCCTTGGCTGAAAGCAGACGCAGGTCAGCCGGAACGATAGAGCCCGCCTGCAGCAGCACAATATCCCCGGGAACAATCTCGGAGATGGGAACCTCAGCCTTCTGGCCATCCCGGAGCACAATGCTGCGCGACTGCACCCGTCGGCCCAGCGTCTCCACGGCGCGACCGGAACGGCGGTCGAGGATATAGGAGAGACCGACACTCAAAACGACCATGGCGCTGACGATAAAGGTCGACTTGAGTTCGCCGATCGCCCCCGAGATACCGGCAATCAACAGCAACTGGATGTTCAGGGGGTTACGCAGGCGGCGGAAGATATCGGCCCAGAATCCCAGATGCTCGGCGTAGGCCAGCTCATTCAGGCCATATTCGTCCAGACGGTGAGTCGCCTCTTCCGCACCAAGTCCCTGGACGGTGGCTTTAAGTCTTACTAGCGCTTCCTGCTGAGGAAGCATAGAGATCTCAATGAGGCCGCGTTCGTCGTGAGTAACGGAGCGAGTATTTTTGTTGAGGGATTTTTGATCCCCCTTGAGAAAGGCAAGGGCAGGAATTTTCATGGTTCACCTCATAGAAGGCCGCAAGCAGAGAAAGCGGCTGAAGGCAAACCGTCGTTCAGATAATCAAAGGAGGGAACGGTTCGTAAAAACAGCCACGCTACTACAACAACACGCGCCAGGGTCTTCGTCTTCGTTTTGAGTTACAGTTTGAGTCACAGTCGGGCCGCTACAGCCATCAGGGCTACTCATACATTCCACCGAAAATAATTTAACATCAAACGGGGCTCTAACAGCCCCACCAATTACATGGGAAGCTCATACCATTTTATAGAAAATCTTTCAAACACAAAATCCTCATTTCCCTTGTCAGCCACTCACTCTCATCAAAAACTAACATTGAGAATGAAATAGAGGCACAGGGAATTTCGGCGACGGATGGCTGACAGCTTGATACTGAGACCAGCCGATTATTCTTTGACAACTTTGTCCTTTGATCCTTTGACAAAAAAATCTGCTGGCGGGAATGTTCTTTTTCTGATGGAAAAGCTTATTGAATCTGTCGGGCATACATTTCGGCAGGTATAGCAGCCAAAGCAATCTGGTATTGTTTTTTTGTTTTGTCGCAAAATAGCATCCATTACCGTCGAAGGACAGGCCGTGGCACATTTATGGCATGCGATGCAGGTTTCATAGTTTACACTTATCTGCACAAGACTTGTCTTTTCCACAAGCCAGCCCACAAGGCCAAAGGGGCAGAAAAGATGGCACCAGGGTCTGTAGATGAACAGGCTCGTCAAGAGCAAAGCGCCAAGGGAGATGGCTCCGGAAAGCCCGAGATACATCGGTTTATAGATTTTAAAAGGATCAACCGGCTCAATAACATCAATCCCCCACGCAAAAACAACCAGGGTAAACACGCCAAGAAACAGGAAGCGCACGCTATTGGTCAGGACAAACGGTAATTTGATTTGCCTGCCAATAATGGCCTTCTGTTTATCCGTTCGATTAATGTGGAAGATCAAATCCTGTAGAGTGCCGGCCTGACAGCCCCAGGCACAGATATATTTATTGGCAAGAAAGACCAGGATCAGAAAAATGGCCAGGGCAATCAGGCGCGGCGGGAAGATGGCATGGGTGGTTCCATATAGATGGATGGCGTCCTTGATGGTTCCCATCGGATTGGGATCCGATCCCAGTACCACCCCGAACAAGAGAAGAGAGACAAAAAGCAGCGAGCCCCTGAATCCCGGCCCGACTTTCCGTTTTCTCAAAAGGACAAAGGTTGTCGTTAAAAAAGCAAACCACAGTCCAAACTTTACCGGAATTTTAACCCAGTTCTTGCTGCCATGTTCTGCGGCCAAGGCCATCTTCCTGATGACCCTGGCGGAAATTTGCTCTGGCGTGCCGTATGCATTTAATTTCTTTTCCAGATCAGATTTCGATTTCAGTTCAAAGATTTCTTTCAAAACCGGATTTGGCAGGTCGTTCACTCGGCCAAACTGGGCAACCGTCATCTCCTGCTCTATGATCGGTTTTTTAACCTCCCTGGCCTGTTCTTGTTTACCGCCCCAGATTCGATTGGACAGCAGGGACAAGCTGATAACGGCAGCAATAAGCAGAACAAAAAATACCGCTGTTTTTAAAGGTGAATATTTGGCCATCACTTCATCTACTCCTGGAAATTTTTGATTGAGAAAATAAAATTTGTCTTTGTCAAACGACGACCTGTTGCTGATACAGGTATTGCTGAAAGCCAGTGAACGCATACCCGATTTCTTCCGGCTGGCCCAGATCCGCCACGGCATCGGTGATCGAGTCATGATATTTCAGCCGCAGCAGTGGTGTCAATTTGGCCTGGTCGAGTTCTTCGACGCCGATGCTGACGTAGTGCGATAACACGAAAGCGAGAAAGACCTGCTGCTTACTGTTGAAGTGCGTGCTGATAATGACCTTGGCCTTGCTCGCCCGTTCCTCCCGGGTAAGCGGGGCCAAGGCATAGGCCACATAGGCCAGGACATCGAAGAGGTCGCTCTTTTCGGCGTTGCAGATCTTCTGCATCTCGGCCAGTTGATCTTTACCAAAGCCTTTCTCAGCAAGCCCATCCAACAGCTTCCTGCGGGTATCCGGACGACTCCAGATGGCCCGCAGCTCATCTTCGTCCTTAAAAAACTCCGGCAGCCTGCCAAAGAGCGCCTCCATAAACTGCTGCGCCGACATCGGTGTGCCGTCCGGATGCCAGAAGCTCGTTATCACCATATGCTGGATGGTGCGCTCCTTGCCGTCGGCCAGTTTCACCTTTGTCTTCTTCCTGCAGGCACACGGACGCTGACCGCATTGTAGGCAAGGCTCCTTGGCACAGACACAAGGCCGTTCTCCACAGACAGGGCACGGCTGGGGCGGCGGTTGTATGCATTCACAGGGATGACAGCCGCACTTCGGGCAGGTTTCCGGATCAATCGGCTCCCCATCCCACTCCGGGTCGCTGAAATGATGATACGCCTTCACGAAGTCATAGATGGTGAAGTAATCCTTGCCATCGTACAGCCTGGTGCCGCGTCCGATGATCTGCTTGAACTCGATCATCGAGTTGATCGGTCGCATCAGCACGATGTTGCGGATGTTGCGGGCATCGACGCCAGTGGAGAGCTTCTGCGAGGTGGTCAGGATGGTGGGGATGGTCTTTTCGTTGTCCTGAAAGTCCCGCAGGTACAGTTCGCCCAGCGCGCCATCGTTGGCCGTCACCCGCTGACAGTAATTCGGATTGGTGCCGCTCTTTATCTGGTTGATTAAATCCCGTATCACCAGGGCATGGGCCTGATTTGCGCAAAAAACCAGGGTCTTCTGCCGCTGGTCGATCAGCGCCATGAAGATTTCAACCCGCTTCTTCTCCCGTTCCTTGATTTCGATGATCTTGTTGAAATCAGGCTCCTCATAGAGCCTGCCCGCCTCAATCTCGCCCTCGACCACCGTGTCGTCAGAGGTGTAGATATATTCGTCGAGCGTTGTGGAAATCTGCTTCACCCGGAATGGCGTCAGGAACCCGTCGTTGATCCCATCCTTGAGCGAGTAGATATAAACCGGCTCGCCGAAATAGGCGTAGGTGTCCACGTTGTCGCGGCGCTTGGGGGTGGCGGTCAGGCCGAGCTGTACGGCGGGGGCGAAATAGTCCAGGATGGCGCGCCAGTTGCTCTCGTCGTTGGCGCCACCGCGATGACATTCATCGATCACGATGAAATCAAAGAAGTCAGGCGGATACTCGCCGAAATAAGGGCTGGGTTGTCCATCCTGGGATGGTCCGCTCATGAAGGTCTGGAAGATGGTGAAGAAGATGCTGCCGTTCTTGGGCACCTTGCCTTTCTTCCTGATCTCGTCAGGGGCAATCCGCACCAGTGCATCTTCAGGAAAGGCGGAAAAGGCGTTGTAGGCCTGGTCAGCCAGAATGTTGCGGTCGGCCAGGAACAGGATGCGCGGGCGGCGGGTCGGCTCTCCGATCACCCTGAGCCTGTCGAGGGGCCAGTCAGTCAGGTTCCAGCGGCTGTGAAACAGTTTCCAGGCAATCTGGAAGGCAATAAAGGTCTTGCCGGTGCCGGTGGCGAGCGTCAGCAGGATGCGTTGCTGCCCGGCGGCGATGGCCGCCAGTACCCGCTCGATGGCGATGTCCTGATAATAGCGGCCCTGGAAGTAGCCGCCCCGATCCTCGAAGGGCACGGCGGCGAAGCGGTCAAGCCAGGCGTTCCGGGTGGCAAAGGTCAGGTTCCATAATTCATCCGGCGTCGGATAGCCTGCTATTTCGGTTTCTTTATACGACCTATGGGTCTCATAAGACGGATATGACTCATGGGTTTCACAAGACTCATAGGTTGCATGGGGCCGAAATGACTCAGAGGACTCACAATCCATATCCACCTGATAAATTCCCTGGCCGTTCGTTGAATAGGCAAATTTCACTCCCAGTTTGCCTGCGTAGTCCTTGGCCTGCCCTACTCCCTCAGTCAGCGGCTTGTCCCGCGCCTTGGCCTCCACCACCGCCAGCTTGGTGTTGCGGTACTCCAGCACATAATCAGCCGTCAGCGCCTTACCCCGCTTGCCGTGGCCCTCAATGCGACCAAGCGTTATCGGATACTCGCGGCGGATGCGGCTGCCTTCAACCACCCCCCAGCCGGCGGCCTTCAGGGCGGGATCGATATGTTCGGCTCTGGTTTCGGCTTCGTTCATGGATTATCCCTTACCATCTTCCAGCAGTTTTTTGATATGACGATCAAAGTCGGACACAAACAGCCGATCCTGAACAATCCGGAATTTCTCGTATTCACTCTCGGCAAAGGCTTTGGCAATCTCCTTGGTGACTTTGCCGGGGTTATCCAGAATCTCACGTTCGTTGAACTGTAAAAAGGCATTCAGCTTGTTGGCCCAATCCTCCATCGTCATCGGGATGTTCCGCTCTGCCTGATCCTCCGCATAGTCGAGGTACATGCTCACAAAGCGGTCGAGTGATTTCAGTTCTTTCCCGGTAAGATAGTTTTTGGCAACCGATACATCCGGTTTGAGGATTTTGCCATCAGGGGCATTCTTCCAGGTAGTTAGCCCCATTCGCTCTTTGGCACTGTCTGCCCGATTGACGATCAGTTCTGCTGCGGTCTGCCCGTGGATGGCAAAATGGAGTTTATTCTGTACGGCGGCGAAAAAGGTTTTGGTGGTTTCTGCATCGGTGCTGTAATCCATTGCCGTGGCATAGATGTCGGTGATCTTCTGGTAAAACTTCCGTTCACTCGCCCGAATCTCGCGGATTTCGGCCAGCAGATTGTCGAAATATTCCTTATTGAAGAATGAGCCGTTTTTCAAACGCTCCTTGTCCAGCACGTAACCACGAATAGCAAAGTCCCGCAACACACAGGTTGCCCATTGCCGGAACTGGGTGGCACGGGCGGAGTTTACTCTGAAGCCCACGGCAATGATGGCATCCAGGTTGTAGAAATCTACATTCCTGGTCACATCCCGGCTGCCTTCTTTTTGAACTGTTCGGAATTTCCGAATAGTTGAAACCTTGCGAAGCTCTTCCTGAGCATACAGGTTAGCCAGGTGCTCATTGATTGTCGGAACAGAAACTTCAAACAGGGCCGCCATCAGCTTTTGCGTCAGCCAGACAGTTTCATCCTCAACGCGCACTTCGATGCTGTTTTCACCGGCCTGTTTGGTGAAGATAAGAAACTCGGCAGTGCTGTTGCGGATTTGCAGTTTTTTTTCTTTGCTCATGGGGGCGATTCCTCTTCGGCGCTTTCCTGTAAAACTACTTTACCTTCTTTGGTCGCACTGTTTTTCCCGGCGGCAGAAAATTCTCACCGGAGACAATGGCTTTGCCGGTCTTGGCTTCAAGAGACTTGCGTGCCTGTTTGGCAATATCTCCCCCCTTCTTTGCCGCCACCTTGTTTTCGGCCATGCCGGTCGCGTCATCAACCTCAGCAATCTGCCTCGTCGATAACTCTGCCAGTGCGGTGAATATCAGTTCCGCCTCGCTCATATGGTCGCGCAGGTTCTGACTCTGCAACCCCTTCATCTCCTTGTGATCATTGACACTTACCCCTGACCATTCCTGGTGAATGATGTTGGTAAGGATAGCGAATTCATCACCCTTCTTGATGTCGTGATCCGCCCAGTAATCGGTCAGCTTGTTGCGCGTCTCCTGACCGGTCATGCGCTGCTGAATCCACTTGTCACTGCGGCCGTGCTTTTGCCAGGTCTCACGGGCGCGATCCAGCGATAAAGCAGGATCGGCCATTTCCTGCATCCGCTCGTAGCCGACCTTGGCCAGCCACAGCTTGATCGGTTCCGCCTTCGGGCTGGGGACGGACTGCACCAAGCGCAGGAGGGTCTCGGCGGTGGCGACGTCGGTGAGGTAGTTCTTGCCATCGGCGGCGGGCAGTTTCAGTCGGTTACAATTTGTAACCGACTCACTGCCTTCCTTGGCCAGACGGTTTTTCAGCACCTTCCAGTAATTTCTGGCGGCTTGATAATCCGGCTGTTGAGTTAAAACCTGAATAATATCCACCACCGAGAACCACCAGATTTCGGTTTTCTCGTCATAGATCCGGCGGATGGCATGGGTTTCAAAAAAAGCGGGTTGGGTTTGCATGGCTTAGCTCCTTAGAGTTGACCGGTGAAGGCTTGGTCGAGGAGTGATTTTTTCAGGGCGGCGAGGGCGGCGAGTTTCTGTTGGTAGATGGATTCGAGGCGTTGGGTTTCTGCCATAACGCTACGAATACGAGAGACGACAGCACGCTGTTTGGAAAGCTCTGGCAGGGGTATTTTAATTTCTTTGATTTTTCTGAGACTCAGATTTTTCTGACGGACACCGCGCCTCTCAAGCAATAACCTTGGTTTATCAGCGTTGATTGCATGGAGAACAAATTCGACATCAATCTTATCGTTGGGCTTCAAGCCGGCAATAGCCTGATTGAAAGCTCCGTCACGATCAAGAATAGACATTTTCAAGGCCGCAGTGTCATACATCCCGACCAGCAGTGATCCTTTGGGAAATAGCTTCGCATTTGAATTATTCAGGCCCGTTTCTGTAATTTTCCTTTCGGGATGTGTAGTGTAAGTCTGATTTAACTCACCTGACGAGTACCATGAAATACCCCCACCCCAATAGTCTTTTTGTGACACCGATGGCGTCCCACCGCTTTGAACTTCCGCAATTTCTCCTAACTGTCTTTCCACCCACGCCTCACCCCGCTGGGTAAAAACGGATTGCAAATGGCTTTCAAAGAGGGCACGACCGTTTTGGAGGTTCCTTTCAGCGTTGACCTTGGCGGTGGCGATAGAGGCAAACGCTTTGTCGAGGATGGTAACGATGCGCTGTTGTTCAGGGAGAGGGGGGACGGGTATTTCAAAGCCTTTGATCTGCTCCGTGCTTAAATTTGGTTGAGCAGAACCGGCAGATATACGCAGATTTTCTTCAACTCTTGTTGATAGAAAATAGAACAAGTACTGTTTTGACAAAAAATCTTTTGGTTCAAACTTCCCAACTCGTTGGTTTAAATAATACCATTGATCAGTAGTATTAAAGCCAATTTTACCTGTAGTCCCACCTGACATGGCAATTAAGAGATCACCATTCACTACACGGTATTTATCTAGATTTTCTTTGTAATCTTCGAGTTGAAAATAAACAACCCTACGAGTCTCAATTGCCTCATCTTGGATATTTGATATTCGCAGTATCGGGTAGCCTGACTCCCGAAACAGCTTGCTCTTGAATGCAAATCCATTTTGAAATCCACAGACTGTTCCCAATTTTTTCAATTGCCACCCTGCCTTCATAGCAACTCCCGAATCGTCGCCAACACCTTGGCGCTCTCAGCATCCAGCGCGGCAATCTCATCCATGATTGCCTGCGGGCTGCGGTGGATGATCTCCTCACCACCATCGGGATTCTTCACCGAAAGATCAAAGGTAGTCTGGTCAATCCCGGCAATATCCACGCTCCAGCTCTTGGGCGAATCAGCAAAGCTCTTCTGCAATTCAATGAACTCAACCAGATCGGCATCGTTGAGCGGGTTGGTCTTGCCCATGTTACGGCCAACATCAAGCGAGTAGTACCAGACCTTGCGAGTCGGTGCGCCCTTGTCAAAGAAGAGCACCACCGTCTTGACCCCGGCCCCTTGGAACGTGCCGCCGGGACAATCGAGTACCGTGTGCAGGTTGCAACTTTCAAGCAGGAGTTTGCGCAGGCTCACCGAAGCATTGTCGGTATTGGAGAGGAAGGTGTTCTTGATGACCACGCCAGCGCGGCCACCGGCCCTGAGCATCTTGATGAAATGCTGGAGGAAGAGGAAGGCGGTCTCGCCGGTGCGGATGGGAAAGTTCTGCTGCACCTCCTTTCGCTCCTTGCCGCCGAAGGGGGGATTGGCCAGCACGATGTCGTAGCGATCTTTCTCCTGCACGTCGGCCAGGGGCTCGGCCAGGGTGTTGGTGTGGATAATGTCGGGCGCTTCGATGCCGTGCAGGATCATGTTCATGATAGCGATGACGTAGGCCAGCGACTTCTTTTCCTTGCCGTAGAAGGTGCCCTCCTGCAGGGTCTTGATGTCGGAAGTGGTGAGATCCGGCCTGGCCTTGAGATAATCAAAGGCCTCGCACAGGAAGCCTGCCGAACCAACAGCGCCGTCATAGATGCGCTGGCCAATCTCCGGCTTCACCACCTGCACAATGGCCCGGATCAGCGGCCGCGGGGTATAATATTCGCCGCCGTTGCGCCCGGCGTTGCCCATGTTCTTGATCTTGGCCTCGTAGAGGTGGGACAGTTCGTGCTTCTCGGCCTGGGAGCCGAAGCGCAGCTCGTCGATGTGATCGATGATTTCACGCAGGTTGTAGCCGCTATGGATCTTGTTTTTGATCTCGCCGAATATCTGGCCGATCTTGTACTCGATGGTATTGGGGCCGGTCGCCTTCTGCTTGAAGCCGTGCAGATAGGGAAACAGCCTGCGGTCGACAAATTCGCACAGATCGTCGCCGACCAGGGCCTTGTTGTGGTCGAGCTTGCCGTCGGCGGACTTGGGAGCAGCCCAGCTTTCCCAGCGATACGGCTCGTCGAGGATAAAAGAATGCTTCTTCCCCTCCAACTGCGCCTCCATGGCCTTGTCCCGCTCCAGGCTGTCCAGATATTTCAGAAACAGCAGCCAGGAGGTCTGCTCGGCATAGTCTAGTTCACTGGCACAACCGGCTTCTTTGCGGAGGGCGTCGTCGATGTTTTTGAAGGCTTGTTCAAACATGGGTTATTATTGGGTTATCTCTTTTAAGTATTCGTTGAAAGTCACAAAGAATTCATCGGAATCCATATCAAACTGTAGCGCATACTCCATTGGCAAGAATCTTAAATGGAATACTTCTAACATGAGCCGCAAGGCCAAGGCAAGGTCATTATCGTGAGACAATGACTCATACAAATCGAAGTGCAACCTTGTCATCCCGTAACATAAAAATAAAAAAACAGGGAAATGAGTCACATGTGACCATTGGTTATATACAACCATTTCATATTGTTATTCATGACAGTTCCGAAAATGGCTTCTTGGCAAATTGTTCTTAAAAAATCAAGATGATGAGTGGTATAGCGCTGATCATTTTGGGCCTGACATAATGGCATGAAGATTGCTTCACATATTAGGAGAGTGGATACTTGGACGGCAAATAGAAACAAAGGAGGATGAAATGAAGAAAATCATCATGTTGGGAATGGTATTGATGACAATGCTGGTATCTCTTGGCGGATGTTTTGTAGGATATCCTGATCATGATAGAGACAGGGATGGAAGGCATGACAGAGGTGACAGGCATGACCATGACAGGGGCGATAGATATTTATTCTATGACAGGGACGGAGGACATGATGAAAGGAGATAAACCTTGTGCATCCTGGAAGCTGGTTAAATTGGCGGCTGGGGTGTATCCACAGAAGATTATCCTCTCATCTTCCAAGTACCTCGATACGCTTTTCTCCGAATAGAAGGGCAGGAGTGACATTTTAACAGGATCACTCCTGCCCTTCATGTCGGCCCTGCTTTTTTTGGGGTAATCTGCGCTACCCAGGCGGGGATCTTCTTCATGCACGGTTTTTCGACCAGGGTGTAGGTCAGACAGGAAAGGGCGTAGGTAACCAAGCCGACAAAGAGAAAACAAGTTTTTTTTCCCAGAAAAGGGGCGAGCGGTGAGTAGTACTGGATCAGGGGCACATGGAGCAGGTAAAAGCTGTAGCCAACCACCCCCAGGGCACGAAAGGGGCCAAAACAGAGCAGCCGGTTCAACCAGGACGGGCCAGGAAGCTGGATCGTTACCAGCAGCAGGGAATAGAGGATGCCGACCCGCCAGATCTCACGGGAATCTGCGGCCACCGGCCAGCGCCAGTTGCAGAAAAGGAGCAGGCCAAGGAGGAGGAGAAGTAGGATTCCCTTGCCCCTCCTTTGGAAAAGTGTCCGGGGCAGAGAGGCGAAGAGATACGCGGCTCCCATCCCGGCCAGAAAAGGGGCCACATGAAAGGGCACAAATCCTAAGCGATGGATAGCATGCAGACGGATAATATCAGGGCCGAGAAAAAGACCTGAAAGAATGGCCAGCCCATAGAGGAATGCGGCCTTGAGCCAATTGCGACGCCCGAGGAAGGCGATCAGGAAGAGCAGGCCAGGCAGGAGCAGATAAAAGAGCAGCTCCTGCTGGACGGTCCAGAGGTGCATGTCACCGCGGCGGAAGAGGAGATGGAGAGAGGCCCACTGCCAATCGTATTTGGACTGCAGGACGTAGTAGCCCAAGACCACACACCAGTACATAGGCACTATCCGGGTCAGGCGTCTGCTTAAATAGAGGACGAGGCCTCGGGGTGTCCATGCCTCATGCCTGTCAATAAAAGGGCGGGTCAGCAGATAGCCGCTGAGGGCGAAAAAGAGCCACACCCCGTTGCCGCCCCGGCCAGTCGGGATCATGGCGGTGTGATCAGCAAGGACAATGATGGCGGCGATTCCCCGCAAGGTATCAAGCTCGGGGATGGCACGTCCGGTGCTGGAGCTCCGGTGAGAGATATCCGACCAGCAGGACAGCCGTCCCAAACGGGCCAGCAGGTATCCGCCCCAGCCGTTCAAGCGGAGAGTCCTCCAGCAAGGAAAAGTTTCAAGATCGTATTGGCCTGCATATTCATAACATTATACGCGTCAAACCAGAAAGAGGAATAGCTGAATTTTCAAGTATGGGACACCAGAGACAGGCTTGATATTTAGATAATTATTTCAAAATGTTGACGCATAACGAAAATAATCAGACAGATACTTTGCAAGCCATAAGGCGAACATGTCAGTCAAGGGTCAAAATGTCAAACCTGACACCGGGATGCGCCTCCAACTGATTGTACTCACCCAATTTTTCCATAAACAGTTCCAAAAAGTTCGATAATGACAGAAAAACCTCCTTTTTTTTCTGGTTTTCATTTATCCTCTGCAGAGAATTTTCATTTTTTTCACCATCATCCATCCATAATACGCGGCCATGTGGTTTGTCAGATTTCTCACCTCTTCCATTGGTAAAAAATGGCTCATGGCCGTAAGCGGCCTGTTGCTGCTGCTCTTTCTCGGCAGCCATATCGCCGGCATTGCCACCCTCTATCTGGGCAGCGCCGCTTTTCAGGGCTACGCCGAGCAACTGCACAGTCACATGCTTTTTATAAGCATCTTCAGGATTGGCCTGTTGCTGCTCTTTATGATTCATATCTGCACCGGCCTGTTCCTCTTCTATCAGAACCGGAAGGCACGACCAATCCCCTACAGGATATCGGCCAAGGTCGCCAATCAAGCCGTCAGGGCGCTCCCAATTACAAGCGGCCGGGCATCCCTGCCCTTTGCTGCCGCCACCATGCCCTACACCGGCCTTTTAATCCTGATCTTTATCATTATCCACCTCTTTGGCTTTTCCTTTGGCCCGCAAGACGTTCCTATCGCCAATACGGTTGTCACCCTGCTGGGCAACCCCGGCTATGGTCTTCTCTATATTTGCTCGTTTACGGTAGTGGCGATTCATCTCCATCACGGGATCTGGTCCCTGCTCCAGACCCTTGGCCTGAGTCACCCCCGCTATACGCTGTTCATCGCCCTGATGACCACCGTCCTCCCCCTTTTTTTTCTGATGGTGGCCGGCGGCATCCCCCTGCTGCTGATCTGCGGGGTGAAATTTTGATGGTCTCTAACCCCTTCCCGTTCTGAGCAACCATGGAACTTGACGCCCACATCCCGCCCGGCCAACCGCCGCAAGTTCAGGATCATTGTGGACGGCACGGACTTATCTGGGCGTCTACCGCCGCGCCCCTTGCTGAATAAGAGTATCAGGTGACTGCCCTCTCTGCATCCAGAACAGTCCCCGACGCGAGATGCTTGAGCTGGTGGTAATTGATGGCTGCGCCCGCGGAATTGCCACCCGCAATATGAGTAAAGCCCCCTTTGAAACAACTCATTTCAAAGGGGGCTTTTATATTTCTGGGTGATGTGAAATGCTGCCAACAGGTTGAGACCATTTTAACCTGACAGGGTGTCTTCCTTGGACGTCAAGAGTAAAGATTTGGCCACAGAATTTTTGTCTACTTCACATGAAAGTCTCTGTAACTTTTTAAGGTGGTTGCTGTGTAGAAGACCCCTCTCCCTACTGGTGATCAGGTATTACTTTTCATACTTCTTTTTTTCACGCGGAGAAGGGGGTACTTAAACAGCCACCAACGGCGATGTCCCCTTGGTGGCTGTTGGGTTGGTTGCTTCTTCTTTTATGGTTGTTTGTTGATTATGGTCGGTAAAAACATCATCCATGGAAAGTATTTCTGGAAGTTTGCGGAAATCACCTTGTCAGTGTCCATGATCACAGTGCATGGGGCTATGCCAGGGCAGTTGCTGTCTGACCATCCCTTAAAAACATAGTCGGCAACAGGAATAGCGGTAAGGGTAACACTCGTGTTGGTTGCATATGTTTCTGTGCAGTCCGTTCCGCAGTCAATACCCGATGGAGAGCTCGTTACTTTGCCTTTTCCGTTGCCAGTCAGAATTATCGTAAGGGTTGGAGTGAGGGCAAAAATGGCGGTACAGGTTTTATCAGTATTCATTGTCACATTAACAGGGCTGGTGGTCCCTGTGCAGTCGCCTCCCCAGCCGATAAAGTTGGAGTCGGGGTTGGCCGTTGCGGATACCGATACAATCGCTCCGTCAGCATAGCTTCCAGCCCCTCCTACGGTGCCGCTGCCAGCCCCGCTTGTATTAACCGTAAGGGCCCGCCTCAGGGCAAAGGTGGCGGTGCAGGTCTTATCGGCATCCATTGTCACATTAACAGGGTTGGTATTTCCTCCGCAGTCACCACTCCAGCCGGTGAAGATGGAATCGGGGTTGGCCGTTGCGGATACCGATACTATTATGCCGTTAACATAGCTTCCGGCCCCTCCTACTGTGCCGCTGCCAGCCCCGCTTGTATTAACCGTAAGGGTCCGCATCAGGGCAAAGGTGGCGGTGCAGGTCTTATCGGCATCCATTGTCACATTTACAGGACTTGTATCTCCTCCACAGGCGCCACTCCAGCCGGTGAAGAAGGAATCGGGGTTGGCCGTTGCGGAAACCAATACCGTGGTGCTGTCAACATAAATTCCCGCCCCACCTAATATACCGCTGCCAGTCCCATTTGAGTTGACCGTAAGGGTCCACGCCCGGACAAAGGTGGCGGTGCAGGTTTTGTTGCCATCCATCAGCACATCAACAGGGCTGGTTGTCCCTGTGCCGCAGTCGCCACTCCAGCCGGTGAAGAAGGAGTTTGTGTCGGCAGTTGCGGCTGCCGATGCCGTTGTGCCATTGGCATAGCTTCCGGCACCTCCTACGGTGCCGCTACCAGCCCCAGCTTTATTGATCGTAAGGGTCCGCGCCAGCTCAAAGTTGGCGGTGCAGTGTTTATCGGCATTCATCAAGGCTCTGTTCCCGTTAAGTGTTGAAAAATAAGCAATGGTTCTTATCTTTTTGATATATCACAAGAAGGAGGGAACCATGGAGAACGAGTCCTTTTCTAAATTGTTAGTTCAAATCACCGAGATGGATCATCGGCAAC
>CAISPV010000124.1 GCA_903887485.1 uncultured Desulfobulbaceae bacterium
AGCCCCAATCAGTTTCCCTGATTGGGGCTTTCTTGCGTCTGATGATAGGGATTTGTTTTGGAAGTCCGAGAACTTCCTGTCTTCCTTTGCCTTCTGTCTTTCGCCCTTTTCTTGACAGATTGCTGATTTCTGGATAATGGGATTGAGCTTACTTGCTATTTTCACGTAGTTCACTTCAGTGAAGAATATACTTTACCTAAAAAAGGAATTATTGTGTTTGATCAATCAGTTCTTTCTCTTGTAATTCTGGCAGCGGGTAAAGGGACTCGCATGAAATCGGAAAAGGCCAAGGTCTTGCATCAAGTTTTTTATGCACCGATGCTGCATCATGTACTGACTGCGGTCAAGCCCTTGGGGGCAGATACAACCGTTGCCATTATTGGCCACCAGCGTGATGAGGTAGAGCGATCTATTGCCGGCTTTGACGTAGTGCTGTGTATCCAGGAAGAACAACTGGGCACTGGCCATGCCGTTCTCTGTGCCGAGCAGATAATTGGCAGCAAAAAAGGCACGGTCATGATCCTTTGTGGTGATACCCCGCTGATTCAGACCGAAACCTTGGAGCAGATGTATGTGCAACACCTGGCCCATGGTGGATCGCTCACGATTATGACCACACTGCTGGAAAACCCTGCGAATTACGGAAGAATTATTACCAATGATGCTGGTAAAGTGCTCTCAATTGTTGAAGAAAAAGATTCTACCTCTGAGCAGAAAAAGATCAGAGAGATCAATGCTGGGATTTACTGCGTCGATGCGGATTTTCTTTTTTCAACCCTGAAAAAGGTTGGAACTAATAATAGTCAAGGAGAGGTGTATCTTACTGATATCGTTTCGATTGCTACTAAGATGAAATGTCCTGTCGAAAAATATAGAACATCTTTGCCTCAGGATGTCCTTGGTGTTAATTCACGGATTGAATTGGCAGAGGCGCACAAGGAATTACAGATGCGTCGCAACCGCCAATTGATGCTGGATGGGATTACCATGCATGATCCTGCAACCACCTCTATTGCCCCTGATGTGAAAATAGGCATGGATGTCATTCTCTATCCAGGCGTACATATCACTGGTTATTCCGTTATAGGAAAAAACTGTACCCTGGAAACCGGAGCTTTTCTCAAAGACAGCATACTGGGTGAAAATGTTTCTATTGGTGCTTATAGCTATCTTGAGAGATATGTCATTGAGACAGGGAAAGATATTGCCCCGCACAGTTTCTTGTCTCGATGAGAAGTAAAATTAGGCATTATTTGTTTGCATTGAGCGAAAGGCCTCAGCATATTTTTTGAAAATCCTTTTTCCCTCCGCTGAGATATCCCGAAATTCAATGCCGGTAATATGACGTTCGTCAAGAATTTCGGTATGGACAACCTCACCACGGAGGTCCACGAGATCCTCCTCCAGTCCAACGGTGATCAATAGGGTATCCCCCTTTGATATTGGTTCGGTTGTTTCTATCTTGAGTCCATTCTCGCTTACATCCAGGGTTCGGCCCATGGAGTATGTTGTTTGCAGGCCATTTTTGTCAATGACAAGATAGTCGAGAAGATGGAGGGAATTTTTTCGAATAGAATGTCTGTGTTCTGTTGATGTCGTCATAGTTATCCTTGAGTCAGTTGTATTTTTTCCGGAAAAAGAGCGTGAATCGCTTCTTTGTTGGCTTGGACAATTCCCCTTTCTGTGATAAGTCCGCTGATAAGTCGTGCTGGTGTTACATCAAAACTGTAGTTGACTGCCTGTGTCCCGGCTGCAACCAGTCGAACGGTCGCAATATTCCCTGTTGTATCATTCATACCGCTGATCGAGGTGATTTCATCCCCTGAACGTTGTTCAATGGGGATTTGGGCACCATGTTCCAACTCCCAGTCAAAGGTGGAGGAAGGCAGAGCAACATAAAAAGGGATGTTGTTGTCATGGGCTGCCAGAGCCTTCAGATAGGTTCCTATCTTGTTAACTACATCTCCGGTGTGGGTGGTACGGTCGCTTCCGACAATAACCAGATCCACCATGCCATTTTGCATTAAATGACCTCCGGCGTTATCGGTTATCAGGGTATTGGTGATGCCTTCCTGTTGCAGCTCCCAAGCGGTGAGTTTTGCCCCCTGGTTCCAGGGACGGGTCTCATCCACCCAGACATGGACTGCGATTCCAGCGTCTCTTGCCGCGTATATGGGGGCGGTGGCGCTGCCATGATCTACAAAGGCCAGCCAACCCGCATTGCAGTGGGTGAGGATATTGACCGGCTTCCCCTTCTTCTCTCTGCTGATGGCGGCAATGAGGTCGAGGCCATGGATGCCTATTTGTTTGCAGAAAGCGGCGTCTTCGTCGGCAATCTCGCAGGCTGTCCTGTACACCACCTTCTTTTTTTCTGCTTCGTTATTGATCTTTTTGGTCGCGGCAAGAACACGTTCAACGGCCCATCCGAGATTTCTGGCAGTGGGCCGACTCCTGTTCAGCAGTATAGCTGCCTGTTCCAGGTTTTCATTCACCGCATGATCCGGGGCGTTAATTGCTGCCAGATACATGCCAAAACCTGCGGTAGCCCCAATCAGGCCGGCGCCTCGTACATGCATATCTTTGATGGCTGTTATGGCATCGTCCAGGCAGGTCAGAGCCTCAATGACAAACTGGTGCGGTAGTTGGCGTTGGTTAATAATGCAGATGTTCTGCTTGTTCTCCGGATCTGGCCAGATAGTCCTGAAATGATGTCCATTAATATTCATGGCAGGGGAGGTCCTCGTCTCTTTGAGAGGAAAACTGCAGAAATGATAATAGGAATATTCTGTTTTTATAAGAATACCCGCCGTGTGATGAAATGTAAATAATTTCATTGGGAAAAAATGATTGAATTATTTTATGGAGAATGGGCCAAGGTTTACAAAATTGGCATTTCCTTTGTTGTGCATTACAGAAATGTAATTTCGTCGCAATGGAATGTGGGGTTTTTTTTGGTAAGAAATTGTATGATTTCTGGTTGTTACTGTTTGTTTGTGTGGCTGGCATACCTTTTGTATAAGGAGATACTGGTGAGATCATTTCTGTGGGCCGTTTATAAAGTTCCTGTCTGGTGCAAGGAAGCAGTCATGGGGTGATAGGGTGCGGGGCGGGAGACCCTGTGCGTTTGATTCAAATTATCAAGGAGTGGGAAAGTGAACAAGGCGGATACAGCATTTATTCTGGCGGCGGCAGGGCTGGTGTTACTGATGACACCGGGGCTTGCTCTTTTCTATGGTGGGATGGTACGCGGTAAGAATGTTTTGGGGACGATTATGCAAAGTTTTTTCATGATTGCCCTTGTTTCTATTGAGTGGGTCTATCTGGGCTATTCAATGTCTTTTGGCCCTGATATCGGGGGAGTGATAGGAGATTTGTCATGGTTTGCCTTAAATGGGGTGGGCAGTGCCCCAAGCCCTGATTATGCGACCACCATTCCGCAGACTGTTTTTATGATTTATCAGTGCATGTTTGCCATTATTACCCCGGCTCTTATCACTGGCGCTTTTGCTGAGCGGGTACGATTTGTTCCTTTTCTGGTCTTTGCCCTGTCCTGGACAGTCCTGGTTTATAATCCAGTCTGTCACTGGGTTTGGGCCAAGGGGGGCTGGTTGGCGCAGATGGGTGTGCTTGATTTTGCCGGTGGTCTGGTGGTACATGTGACTTGTGGGGCGGCGGCCTTTGCGGCTGTTCTGGTTGTCGGCCCCAGGCGGGGATATGGGCGGACGAGTTTTATGCCGCATAATTTGCCGATGACCTTGCTGGGAACAGGCCTGTTGTGGTTCGGCTGGTTTGGTTTTAATGGCGGTTCAGCCCTTGCTGCTAATGAGGTTGCTGCCACGGCCTTTGTGGCTACCCATCTTGCCGGTATGGCCGGAATGCTCATGTGGGTGGCGATGGAACGGTTTGTCATGGGCAATGCCACAACTCTCGGGGCTGCCTCCGGGGCCATAGCCGGGCTTGCCACGATCACTCCGGCTGCCGGTTTTGTTGGTCCGAATGCGGCCATTGTCATTGGTCTTCTTGCCGGGGTCATCTGTTTTCTAGCTGTACGACTGAAAAGCCGGTTCAAGTTTGATGACTCGCTCGACGTGGTTGGGATCCATGGGGTGGGCGGAGTGGTGGGCACGCTTTGTCTGGGAATTTTTGCTTCCACCCAGGTAAATCCTGCTGGAGTTGATGGTCTGCTGGCCGGGAATGTAGCCCAACTTGGAAAGCAGGCCATAGGTGTTGCGGTTGTTGGAGGCTATACTTTGGTGGTCAGTTGGATTCTTTTGAAGGTCATTGATTCCGTTATGGGGCTCAGGCTGACAGAAGAGGATGAGGTTGTAGGTCTTGATTCAGTTGAACATTCGGAGACAGCCTATAATCATTAAATGAATGTGTAAACAAGGAGAGAATGATGAATAGTGGAGATACTGCTTTTATGCTCATTGCCACGGCAATGGTGATGGTGATGACACCGGCGCTGGCCCTGTTTTATGGAGGCCTGGTTCGTAGGAAAAATGTGCTGGCAACGACCATGCAGAGTTTTGTCTGCCTGGGGATTATCTCTATACTTTGGGTTGTCTATGGTTATTCCTTGGCCTTTGGCCCAGATGTCGGTCATTTCATCGGTAATCTTGATCATATCTTTTTGAAGGGTGTAGGGCTTGAGCCAGGGCCTTACGCAGCTACTATTCCGTCCTTGTTGTTTTGTGCCTTTCAGCTCATGTTTGCCATTATTACCCCGGCGCTGATTACCGGGGCCATTGCCGAACGGATGAAATTTACTGCTTTTCTGGCCTTTACGGTGTTGTGGTCAACCCTGGTCTATCTCCCTGTCTGTCATTGGGTATGGGGGCAAGAGGGATGGCTCTTTAAGATGGGTGCCCTTGATTTTGCCGGTGGTACGGTTATTCATATCAATTCTGGTGCTGCGGCCCTCGTTGCGGCCCTGGTTCTTGGCAAGCGGAAAGGGTATGGCCGCGATTCCATGCATCCTCATAACCTGCCAATGACGGTTTTGGGTGCTGGCCTGCTCTGGTTTGGCTGGTTTGGATTTAATGCTGGGAGCGCGCTGAGTGCTGGTCCTATTGCGGTTCTTGCCCTTTTCACCACCCAGGTGGCAACTGGTGCCGGTGCTTTGGCCTGGGGCGTTGCCGAATGGAAGATACAGGGAAAACCGACCACTTTGGGTGTCGCTTCCGGCGCCCTGGCAGGGCTTGTGGCAATTACTCCGGGGGCAGGTTTTGTCAGTCCCGTTTCGGCTATTATCATGGGTGGCGTGGCTGGTGTTATTTGCTATCTTGCGGTCCTTGCCAAGACCAAAATGGGTTATGATGATTCTCTTGACGTGGTTGGTGTCCATGGTGTTGGTGGAATCTGGGGGGCGCTGGCAACCGGTATTTTTGCCTCATCTGTTGTGAATCCGGCCGGCAATGGACTTCTTAACGGGAACCCGCATCAGTTGGTAGTTCAGGCCATTGGCGTCGGTACAACCATTGCCTACTCGGTCGTTGTGACCTTTATTATCTTGAAAGTCATAGACGTAATCATTGGTCTTCGGGTAAGCTCTGATGATGAGACGCAAGGACTGGATCTGACCCAGCACAGTGAGGTTGGATATACCTTGTAATGCAAAGAGTAATTCCGTTTTTAAGTCAAGTTGGCAACGTGTAGCTTGATTTAAAAACGGAATAAAAGAAGTTGAAAACAAGATACGGAAGCACAATACAGAAGGTATGTATCGGAAATCTGTCCTCTGATTTTTGCAAAGGAGATATTATGAAAAAAATTGAAGCGATTATTAAACCATTTAAGCTTGATGATGTGAAAGATGCCCTCAATGGCATTGGCATCAAGGGGATGACGATCACCGAGGTGAAGGGGTATGGTCGTCAAAAGGGCCACACCGAGATTTATCGTGGTGCTGAGTATGTTGTTGATTTCATCCCCAAGATAAAAATTGAGATAGTGGTCGACGCTGATCATGCGAATCAGGTGGTTGATACCATTAGAAATGCGGCTAACAGTGGCACCATTGGTGATGGCAAGATCTTTGTTACGCCAGTTGAGCGGATTGTGCGTGTGCGTACCGGTGAAGAGGATCACGACGCTATTTAGTGCCTTACAGATTATTTTCTTGTTTTTTTTGCAAGAAAATAATCTGCGAAAGGCACTTATCCCGTTTGCCGGGGTTAGGTACCGTTACCGAGAGAATAAGGTCTTTTTTTACTCTCTCTGTGAGTGGCCTCTGCCAAATACCATGCAAGATACTCCATGAAGTCAACACATCTTCGTGCCCAACGTACTGCCTTGGAAAAACTGTGGCAGCAGGGTCTGAGTGGTCAGGCCCTGCTTGCCGAACAGAGCAGGCTGGTCGATGTCTTTATCTGTCAGCATTTTCAGGCTGCGGCTAGTGAACTGAGTGGCTCGATTGCCCTGGTGGCCCTTGGCGGGTATGGCCGCCAGGAGCTGTTTCCTTATTCTGATATTGATCTGATGATTCTGTATCAGCCGGAGCAGCAGGCGGAAATCAAGCAGGTGGCAGAGGCTATCCTTTATCCACTTTGGGATACGGGGCTTGAAGTTGGGCACGGGGTGCGTACTGTTGATGAGGCCATGGAGCATGCCGGCCAGGATTTTTTCTTCCAGGTGGCCATGCTTGATGCCAGGTTTCTTGCGGGCTCGCAGGAGTTATTTGATGAATTGTTGGCCCGTTATCGCCTCTGTTTTATTGAAGGCGGTCGGGAAGAATTTGTGCGTAGCATGAAGGCCTGTCGCGCGGCGCGGCGGCAACGTTTTGGCAGTCACAGTTACCTGCTTGAACCTCATATCAAGGAGGGAAAAGGAGGAATGCGTGATGTCCAGGCCATGCTGTGGACGGCAAAGGTTGTTTTTGGCCTGGACGGTTTGCAGGACATTGTGGAGGCGGGTATTCTCCTTGAGGAGGAGAGGGAGGTCTTTGCGACGTCCTGGAACGAGTTGGTGAAGATCAGGAATCGTTTACATTATATCAGTGGACGCAAGAATGATCAGCTTTATTTTGAGCATCAGGAGGCCCTGGCTCAGGCTTTCGGCTACACAGCAGGTACGGGCATATTAAGTGTGGAGAGGTTCATGCGCGAGATGCATGGCCATCTTCAGACCATTGCGGTGATTACGGATCTTTTTTTTGAGCATGTGGATGAGGTCCTGGGTCTGGCGGTAAAAGATGAAAAACCGAACAATGATCGGACCCTGGAAAAGGGGATTGAGCTGCGCAATAATCGCGTTCATCTGGCTGTTTCGGTCAAAGAGCTGGAAGCCAGACCCTATCTGCTGATGCGGCTGTTTCTGGCATCGGCCAGGACGGGGGCTCCTGTTCATCATCGAACGCGGAAGATTGTCACCGCCAATCTTGGTCTGGTGGATGACAAGTTGCGGGTCTCACCACGGATGTCCAGGCCTTTTTTTGAGCTGTTGTTGCACCCCGCTGATCCGCTGCCTGTCTTGGAGGTGATGTTGGAGACCGGGATGCTTACGGCCTACATCCCTGAGTTTGCACGGATCAGTACCCTGGCCCAACATGATATTTATCATATTTATACGGTTGATCGGCATCTGTTGCAGGCCGTGGCCGAGCTGCGATTGCTCGTGGAGCAGGATGCCGGCGTGTATCTTTCGGTGGCCTCGCCGCATATCCTTTTTCTGGCCGCCCTGCTTCATGATATCGGCAAGGGTGCGGGCGGCAATCACTCCCTGATCGGGGCGGATATGGTGGGGGCGGTGGGGGTGAGACTTGGCCTCGATCCTGCTGAATGTTCCTGTTTGGCCTTTCTGATACGGTATCATCTATTCATGCCGGAGAATGCCCTCCGTCGTGATTTGAATGACGAGGCCTTTATCAGGCGCTGCGCCGAGACTATCGGAGACAGTGACCGACTGGCCATGCTCTATCTGCTCTCCATTGCTGATTCCAAGGCCACTGGCCCTTCAGCATGGAGTGAGTGGAAGGGAGCCCTGCTCCATGAGATGTTCCTGAAGATTTCTCCCTATCTGGAACCTGGCCTGATTGCGACCACACATCCTGATATGGTGCAGCGGCAGGTAGAACAGGGGGTTGACTGGTTGCGGGAGCAGGTGGTGTCGCTGCTGCTTGGTGGGGATGAAGAGGCGCAGGCTGATGTCGCCCTCCTGCCCGCAGACTATCTGCTCAGCTTTACCCCTGAAGTGGTTGCCCGGCATATCCGTGTCCATCGGGAAAATTATCAGGTTTTGCGGCGGAAGGCCCTGATCTTTCCGCAGGAGCTGGGCCAGCATTGGTCATTGTTGATTATGGCCAGAGACCGTTCCGGTCTGCTGGCGAAGATCTGCGGGGTGCTGGCGCTGCATAATCTCTCGGTGTTGAGCGCCCAGATCTTTACCTGGGAGGGTGGCGAGGCGGTGACGGCCAAAGACGGCCTGATGCTGCGGGAGCCAGGGATGGCGTTAGCGGTGGATGTCCTAGAGGTGCGTTCTTTTGATGGCCTGAGCTTTGTTGAAAAAGACTGGCAGGCTCTCAATGATGATCTGGATCTTGCCCTCAATCATCGATTGGGGCTTGAACACAGGATCTATCAGAAACTGGCCTCGATGTATGAACGACGGAAGCTGCCGGGGGCAATGCTGCTGGGGCAGCAGAATTCCCGGGTCGTCATTGATAATGATATTTCCGACAGCTATACCGTTATCGAGGTGCATTCTGATGACAGGGCTGGGCAATTGTATCATATTACCCAGGCCCTGGCTGATTTTGGCATTAACATCTATCGTGCCTTTATTGCCACTGAGGTTCAGCAGTTGATTGATATTTTTTATGTTCTTGATAGTGAGGGGCAGAAGATCACAGACGAGTCCTTTGCGGCTGAGATCAGGGCGGGGCTGCTCTATTCAATGGGGCGCGTGTCGTGAAATGTTACAAATATGTAAGTAAAAATATTTTTTGATTACTTTATGTGGTCAGAATGGTAAGAAGATAGACTTGTTTCCATTGTGTGATGGTGGGGTAATGAAGTACAAAAATCATGATTCAAAAAGATCAGGAGGAACAACGAATGTGTGATAATCCAAATTGTTGTTGTGACAGCGGTTATGGCCAGAATGCTATCCCCGTGCCGGAGTTGTTCGGGGCCAATGTTTTTAATGACAGGGTTATGAAGGAGAGGCTGCCCAAGGATACCTACAAGGCCCTGCGCAAGACCATCGATACCGGCGTTGCCCTTGCCCCTGAGGTTGCCTCGGTGGTGGCCAATGCCATGAAGGATTGGGCCATTGAAAAAGGTGCCAGCCATTACACTCACTGGTTCCAACCGTTGACCGGGATCACCGCTGAGAAGCACGATTCCTTTATCGCCCCCACTGATGACGGCGGCGTGATCATGGAGTTTTCCGGCAAGCAGTTGATCCAGGGCGAGCCGGATGCCTCTTCCTTCCCGAGCGGCGGCCTGCGCGTGACCTTTGAGGCCCGCGGCTACACCGCCTGGGACTGCACTTCTCCCGCCTTTCTGAAAGAGGATACCGCCGGTGATGTGACCCTGTGTATCCCTACCGCTTTCTGTTCCTATAAGGGTGAGGCCCTGGACAAGAAAACCCCGCTGCTCCGGTCGATGAACGTCGTTGCCAAACAGGCGATGCGAGTGCTCAAGGCTATAGGTAACACCACCTCCACCCGCGTCACGTCAACCGTTGGCGCCGAGCAGGAATATTTTCTGATCGACAAGGAGTACTATCAGCAGCGCCTTGACCTGATGACCTGCGGCCGTAGTCTTTTCGGAGCCCCCGCCCCTAAAGGTCAGGAGCTGGAGGATCAATACTTTGGCGCGATCAAGGATCGAGTCTCTGCCTATATGAAGGATCTGGATATTGAGCTGTGGAAGATGGGTATCTCCTCCAAGACCAAACACAACGAGGTGGCCCCGGGTCAGTTTGAGATGGCTCCGGTTTTCACTACCACCAACATCGCTACTGACCATAACCAACTGGTCATGGAGACCATGCAGAAGGTGGCTATTCGTCATGGGATGGTCTGCCTGCTTCATGAGAAACCTTTCGCTGGGGTCAATGGTTCCGGTAAACACAATAACTGGTCGCTGTCCACCGATGACGGCATCAACCTGCTTGCACCGGGCCAGACCCCTGAGGATAACGCTCAGTTCCTGATCTTCCTCTCCGCCCTGCTCAAGGCGGTGGATACCCATGCCGATATCATGCGCGCCACCTGCGGCAGTTCCGGCAATGATCATCGCCTGGGTGCCAACGAGGCCCCACCGGCGATTATCTCCGTCTTCCTCGGCCATGAGCTCTCTGATGTCCTGGAGAAACTGGCCAAGGGTGAGAAAATTTGCAAGTCAGACGTCTGTCAGGTCTTGAATATCGGGGTTGATTCCCTGCCGGAACTGCCCAAGGATAATACCGACCGGAACCGGACTTCACCCTTTGCTTTTACCGGCAATAAATTTGAGTTCCGCATGGTCGGTTCTGCCCAGTCCATTTCCGGTCCCAATGTGACGTTGAATACCATCGCCGCCGAGGCCCTTGATGAAATCGCGACTCGTCTGGAAAAGGCCAAGAATGTGAATAAAGAGATCCTGGCCATTCTGACCGAGGTCATGACCAAGCATGGCCGGATCATCTTCAATGGCAATAATTATTCTGAAGACTGGGTCAAAGAGGCTGAGAAACGTGGCCTTCCCAATGTCCGCAACACCGTGGATGCCCTGAAGGCCTTTGTTACTCCCAAGGCGATCAAACTCTTTGGCAAGTACAATGTGCTGTCCAAGGATGAGCTGCATTCCCGTTACGATATCTATGTGGAGCAGTATGCCAAACATATCAATATCGAGGCCCTGACCGCGATCCAGATGACCCGGCGCCTGTATATCCCTGCCGCCATCCGTTTCGTGACCGAGCTTGGGGCCTCTCTGGCTGCTGCCGGAAAGCTGGGGACGGTTCAGAAGGAACTGTTGGAGCAGGTGTCCAAACATCTTGATGCGGCCAGCAAAAAGGTGGCAAAACTGGAGGATGAGACCAACAAGGCCCAGGCCCATGACAAGGTGGAGAAACAGGCTGCGGCCTACCGCGACAAGGTAATGCCGGCAACAGTAACCCTGCGCGCTGACATTGACGCCCTTGAGGCGATCCTGCCCAGTGACCTCTGGCCGGTACCGACCTATAGCGATCTTCTCTTCAAACTGTAAGCGTTAGTTGTTGTTGTATGGTTAAAAAAAGGGGGGCCATCTGGCTCCCCTTTTTTTATTTGGAGGTATCTGGTAAGGATGAGATTGTAAGTGGTGTGGTTGATATGATCTTGGAGTGAATGGAATGCAGACAGCAGAGGGCAGATAATGAAAGGGGAGGCGAGAGGTGTGCTGTTGCTCAATATGGGTGGCGCGCGGTCGGAACAGGAGCTCTGGTCTTTTCTGTTCAATATGTTCAGTGACAAGCGCATCATCTGTTCGCCAGTGCGTTATCTTCTGGCCCCCCTCATTTCCACCCTGCGCTATAAAAAAATATGGCGGAAATATGAGCTGATCGGTGGCAGCAGGATCTATGAGCATACCGGGCGGCTGGTGGAAAAACTGCAGCAACGAACCGGTGAGGCGGTTTTCCCGGTTATGCGGTACACTCATCCTTTGGCCGCGGATCTCTTTGCCGAAAGACAGTTTGATGAGCTGATCCTTATTCCGCTTTATCCCCATTACTCCTCGACCACCACCCAGTCGAGTGTTGAAGATGTCTATCTTGCGCTCAGGGCTCACGGCCAGCAGCCGGAGGTCAGGGAAATCGGTCCTTATTTTGATGATCCCCTGTTTAATGCCTCGATTATTGAACGGATCCGGGAGCAGTATCAGGATCATGGCTATCATCTGGTCTTTTCCGCCCATGGCCTGCCGCAGAAGATTGCCGCCCATGACCCTTACGAAGGGCAGATCAATGAGCATGTGACTATCTTAAAGGCTTTATTGCCGGATGCCGGGCTGGATTTCAAAGGGGTTCATCTGGCCTATCAGTCCAAAGTCGGCCCCATGCGCTGGCTGGAACCATCTCTGGAGACAACGCTGAAGGGGCTGGCCGGTGAGAAGGTTATTGTCTATCCCCTCTCCTTTACCATCGATAATTCCGAGACCGATCTGGAGCTGGCCATAGAATATAAAGAACTGGCCCGGACCATCGGCCTGCGCGATTACCGGGTCTGTCAGGTGCAGAATGACAGCGATCTCTTTGTCGAGTTCCTGGCTGCCAGGATAGCAGGCTGAACTTCTGGAATAACAAGGTATCTTCAAGGCAGATTGTTGATGGTCTGCTGCGGACTCAAACGGAACTCTCACACCATGACCCAATCTTTCCAACCCCTTGCCACTTTGTCGAAATCGGCACATCCTGCCTCCGGTTTGATGCCGCTATCCCCGCCGCCGGAAGTTGATCCCGGGGTCTGCTGAGGCCCAAAAACGGAACCCCGGGCCGGGGAGCATGAACGGGCAGGATACGCCATCTTCCCCTTTGTCAGCGGTTTTATTGATTCACCGGTCGGCCAGGTGCCGCAGGTTGCTAACATCCTGAGCCGGTCTGATCACAGAGGGACGATCGGAGCGCGAACCGGTATTCAGCGTGACCAATACACTGTAACGCCCGGATTGTACTGTGTCGGCAGGCCAACCAGTGAGTCTCCTGTCCTGGTTACCGCCAATTACAAACTGACATTCGATGCCCTGCGCAGTGAATTGGGGGGCATGGATGTGTGGATACTGGTGGTCGATACCAGGGGCATCAACGTTTGGTGTGCTGCGGGGAAAGGGACATTTTCCACGGAAGAGGTAGCCTATCAGGTTCAGCGGGCAAGACTTACGGAAGTGGTCAATCACCGTGAGCTCATTCTCCCGCAATACAGCGCCCCTGGCGTTTCGGCCCTGCAACTGAAAGCCGCATGCGGTTTCAAGGGGATCTTCGGCCCGATCCGGGCTGTGGATATCAGGGCCTTTGTGGCGAACGGCAACATCGCCTACGAGGCCATGCGCAGCGCCACCTTCACCCTGAAAGAGCGGGCGGTCCTGATTCCATTGGAAATTTTTCTGCTGCTGAAGCCGCTCGTGCTCACCCTGGCCGGACTGATGCTGTTGTCCGGTTTCGGCCCGCAGCTCTATTCCCTGGCGCGAGCATGGCAGCGGGGTGGAACCATCGCCCTGGTGACCCTTGCCAGTGTCCTTGCCGGGGCAATTCTGGCGCCCCTCCTGCTGCCGTGGATTCCCGGCAGACAGTTCTGGTGCAAGGGTGTGCTCCTGGGGATTCCGGTGGCGATCTTTACCGGTCTGCGGCTTCTGCCCTCTGCCGGCTGGACGGCGGTGATCGGCCTGGCCTTATGGGCCATGGCTGTCAGCTCCTATCTGGCCATGAATTTCACCGGTTCCACTCCCTTTACCTCGCTTTCCGGGGTGGAGATGGAGATGCGCAAGGGGCTGGCGATCCAGATTGTTTTTGCCCTGTCAGGCCTGCTCTGCTGGTTTGCCGGGCCATTCTTCCTCTAAGAAAGAAGACCATGAAAGAGTTCAGATACATAGATGGCGCAGCCATCCTCAAACTTGATCAGGCGGCCTGTGTTGGTTGCGGGATGTGCGAGATAGTCTGTCCGCACCGGATTTTCAGGTGTATTGAAAAAAAGGCGACCATTGTCGATTATGATGGCTGCATGGAATGCGGGGCGTGTGCCCGGAACTGCCCGGTCGGGGCCATCTTTGTCAATCCCGATGACGGCTGTGGCTGCGCGCGCTACATCCTCAACAGTTGGTTGGCCAAGGTTACCGGCAAAAAAACGTCATCGTGCGGATGTTGAGCGATGTATGTCCCAGTTTTTCGTCTGCCTTACTGATTAAATTCTATTCTCCTTGATAATCGTATATCGTGCTGGTATTCAATAGGATTGTGTCGGATCGAACGTTGTTTGATTTACGGATGCTGTCTTCTTTTTTGAATGTCCTTAATTTAGAAAGTTCAGGTGAAAATATATGACAAGTGATGACAATCCAGATATTCGTTGGAAACAGCGATTTGTCCATTTTCGGAAGGCTTTTCTCCTGCTTGAACAGACAATGACCATCGAGCATCCTTCAGATGCAGAGCGGGCAGGGCTGATACAGTTTTTTGAAATGTCTTTTGAACTGGCCTGGAAGGTGTTGAAGGATTACCTGGAGGAAGAGGGTTTTACCGTCGCCAGCCCCAGAGATGCTATCAAACAGGCTTTTCAGGCCGGCTTGCTGGAGGATGGCCATGTTTGGATTGAAGCCCTGAAAGACCGAAATCTGACTGTTCACACCTATGAAGAAAAAATTGCGGTAGCAGTGGAACAGAAAATCAGAGATTCTTATTTTCCGGCACTCTTGACCCTGTTCCGAGAATTTGCATCAAAGGTGGACTGATGGATTTTGGCCTACGGCAACAGGATTTGACTGAGATTATCCGTATTTTACAAAGATTCCCAGCCGTTGAGGAGGCAGTCATCTTTGGCTCCAGGGCGAAAGGGAATTTTAAAAAAGGGTCGGATATCGATATTGCCGTCAAAGGAAAGGCGATAGATCACGAGACCGTGGCGTCGCTCTCATTTCTCCTCAACGAAGAGTCTGCAATGCCCTATTTTTTTGATATCGTCCATTTCGAAGAGATTTCCGAAAAAGCGCTGCTTGAGCATATCAATCGAGTTGGGCAATGTATTTATTCGCGTGCGAGCCGTGCAGAGTGAAAACAGTTGATCGTCCCGCTTTGAATGACAGGGAAATGTCCGCGTCGTTTCGCCGGCGTCAACATATGTGGGAAGAAATGTACGTAATTCACGAAGAACCCGAATTTGTCGTGGTCGTAAAGTCAAGTGGGCTGCTCTCTGTTCCCGGACGTGGTCCGGAAAACCTGGATTGTGTCAGCGAGCGGGTGAAAGCACGGTATCCGGGCTGCATCGAACAGCCCGCAGTTCACCGCCTTGATATGGACACTTCGGGGTTGTTGGTGGTCGCTCGAACCAAAGAGGTACATCGTAACATCTCTATTCAGTTTCAAGAGGGCGAGGTAACTAAACGCTATATCGCCATTCTTGACGGCGAATTAGATGGCGAAGAGGGGATCGTCGAACTTCCCTTCCGCCTCGATATTGACAATAGACCGCATCAAATTTATGATCCGGTTCACGGAAAGGTGGGAATTACCCACTGGAAAAAACTCCTGGTAAAAGATGGTAAAACACGAATCGAGTTTAGACCTATGACCGGAAGAACGCATCAGCTCAGGGTTCACGCCGCTTCCGAACACGGTCTCGGAATTCCTATTGTCGGCGATCCGCTCTACGGAACGGGAACTGGCCCGGGATTGCTGAAGCTGCATGCCTGCTATCTTTCCTTTGCTCACCCAAGGGCTGGTGAGCGTCTCGAATTTAGGTCGGAACCTCTGTTCTAATTTTTTTTTGCCGGATCATGTTGTTGCCATGAAAAACAGTACCGATATAGACCACCTGATTGCTGCACTTATCAGCTAAGGGCCGAGGAGGCAGAATCTCGTCTTGATGGCTTTCTTCTTCTGCCAAGAGCTCTTTTTAGTACCTTAGAAATTCGGTTCTTGTTTTTTTGAAGCGAATTTCGTGAAGGTACTTATCCCGGCTGTCTTCCCGTTTACCGGGGTTAGAAAAAATACGTTTTTTGAGCACGTTGCCTTCAAAGGTGATTCGTGGTAAAAACTCAAATGTTGACATGCCCGCAAAGTACGCAAGATGATTCTTTTACCGGTCTCCACTCATGCAAGATACCTCATTTCATATCCAGCCAAACCGGGACAAGGCGCTCATGCTGGCCAGACGCCAGCTTGCCGAGTTGGTCTGCGACGCGGTGAATCTTGAAGGCATTCCCTTCACCCTCCCGGAAATCCAGACCCTGTTGGATGGCGTCACCGTCGGCGGTCATAAAATCTCTGACCAGCAGGTCGCCATCAATCAGACAAAGGCTTGGAAATATCTTTTCGGGCTCATCGAACAACAGCTTTTCAGGGTCTCGATGGAGACGGCCTGCGCCCTGCACGCCATCGCCGGAAAGGACGAGGCGCTGGACTGGGGAAAGTTCCGCTCGGGTGGAGTGACCATTGCCGGAACATCCTGGCTCCCTCCACCGGCGGACAGTCTGCCCGAGCTCTTCAACAGGATGATTATATCGCTGGACGAATTTCAGGATATTTATGATCGGGCCATCTCTCTCTTTCTTACCATGGCGAGAACGCAATTCTTCTACGATGTCAACAAACGCACGGGACGATTCATGATGAGCGGTCTGCTGCTCAGCCATGGCTTTCCGCTCATCAACCTCCCGGCCGTCCGGCAACTGGAGTTTAACGAACTGATGTTAGAGTTTTACAGCTCAAACGACCAGCAGCCCATGAACACCTTTCTCCGCTCCTGCCTGGACCCGAGAATTATCGCTATCATGAACGAATAATCGTAAATTAT
Source organism: uncultured Desulfobulbaceae bacterium (assembly GCA_903887485.1). Classification (GTDB taxonomy): domain Bacteria; phylum Desulfobacterota; class Desulfobulbia; order Desulfobulbales; family Desulfocapsaceae; genus UBA2270. The sequence goes on from CAISPV010000124.1 coordinate 16,469, forward strand.
ACTGGTTATCGTCAATACTACTGCCGATGTTGATTGAAAAATATTCTATCGAATGTTGTCGCAACCCTCTCACCCTGAATGGAAGTGGGTAAAATGCTGACTTCATTGTCAGATCAACTGGAACAGGCGGCGCGGATTACCAAGCTGAATGAGCAGATCGAGAGATCATACTCTCAGGTGCAGGATATCGCCTTGAAGGCCGTGGAAGGCTCGGCATCAATCAAGGCATTTGCCTCAGCGCCGCAGCGCCAGAGTGAATAAGAACTCATGAGCTTTTGGCAAAAATGATCTTTTCGCTAAAGCTCTTTGTTGCCCGATAGGGGAGTGGTTTGGGGCAGAGTAAACTTAACCCTGCAACGTCACTCAGTGTTGTTGCCATGAAAAATAGTACCGATATAGACCACTTGATTGCTGCACTTCCCAAAGACGCGACCTGCTACGGGTATTGTACAGCTTGTGATGAGGTTCATTATCTGACAGAGGGAAACAGCCGCAAATATGCCCTGGAGCTGATGGCAGAACTCGAGCAGCACAAACGGATTGACTTTCACGCCCCAGATCCGGAGCCAATATTCTCCACAGACTGCCTCTGGGAAAAAAGAGGCGGACAGATGTTTGGGGTGTTGGAATGTGTCGATGCCGATGGAAATACCGTCGTGCTTCGGGCATTTTCCGGACAGTTCAACACCTGCTGGCAAGCAGAGGGCTGGGTTTCACCGACTTTTGACCTGGATGGATACCACCGGATGCTGCCAAAAGTTGAGTCGTCGGTCCAGCAAATGACCGACGATATTGAGTCCTGCCAACAAAAAGCAGACCGGTGTAAACTGAAGTTCGAAGAAGCCATGCGTTCTGGTGGTCGTGCGGTACAGAAAGATTGCCGCAGGCAGATGCGAGAAGCATTTAAAGCGCTCGAGCTTGCAAAGAAAAACCGGAGAACATATTCCCAATCCATGATGTCTGTCTTTCTGGATCTGTATCAACTCCAAAATTTCAAAGGTGATCAGCGCTCCATCCTGAATGTCTTTTATGAAGACCGGGGAATTCCCACCGGATCCGGCGACTGCTGCGCCCCAAAGCTCCTCCACGCCGCCGCCCAAAACGGGCTGACGCCTCTCGGACTGACCGAATTCTACTTTGGCAAGAAAAATAAGGCATCGACAAGGTTCCACAAAGAATTCTATCCCGGCTGTAAAAACAAATGCCAGCCAATTCTTGGCTACATGCTTTGCGGCCTTTAGTACCTTACAGGATATTTTCTTGTTTTTTTGTAAGAAAATATCCTGTCACAAGGTACTTATCCCGGCTTATTTCCCGTTTACCGGGGTTAAGTGATCAAAATTTTCTTTGTGCAAGTCAAGATGTTTGGGAACACTCTTTACTTTCAAGCAACTACATGCCACGATGAAAGACAAAACTAAAACAATAGCTATTTCATTGTCGATGTTATTGTTTGGCGATACACGAGTTTGTCTTTTGACTTTGTGATTATCAGCAAAATTGGATAGAAGAACGATTGGTCATGTCAGAAAAACATGACAATTCCATGCGATAGCGTAAGATCTGTACTGGAAGTTGTCGCGATATTGTCATGGTGACTTTGTCATAATAATACTGTTGGTCGATAAGGGAATTTACAATGCAATTTGAATTGAAAAGACTTCCTGATTATACGGATGAAACTCTCATCGATGAAATTCGACGAGTTGCAGCATTGGTTAATCATCCGACGATTTCCCGTACTGAGTTCCAGAAGCATTCACGTGTTCATACTTCTACGTTAGAGAAGCGTTTCGGCTGTTGGGAAAACGCAATGAATGCTGCTGGCTTATCAGACCGTTTTGATTCTTCCAATAAAGCTGTAAGCAAAGAGGATATAATTACAGAGCTTCAAAAAGTTTCAAGTAAGCTGGGGGTCAAGACCTTCAGTAGAGAGCAGTTCAACGCTAATGCACATTTTAAGGACTCTGTTATTCGGAGAGTTTTTGGAACTTGGCGTAAAGCAATGGAAGCCGCTGGTTTGACAGCAAATAAATTAGGCCAGCGGTACACTGATGAAGAATGTTTCGAAAATTTACTTCAAGTATGGACACACTATGGCAGACAACCGCAACATAGAGAAATGAATCAACCCCCGTCTATTGTTGGCCCTAAGGCGTACACTCTCCGTTGGGAAACTTGGACAAAAGCCTTGTATGCATTCGTAGCGCGAGTAAATGACGACCTTCAGTCCGTGAATACTTCCTCAGAACCCGAATCACAACCCACGACAAAATCAGCGACAATATTAAAGTCGAAAACTGATGAACGAGATAGCCGTGATATTAGATTAGGATTACGATATACCATCCTGAATCGTGATAGGTTCAAGTGCGTACGCTGCGGCAATTCTCCCGCAATATCATTTGATTGCCTCTTGCATGTAGACCACATTTTCCCCTTTTCTAAAGGCGGTAAGACAGAGATTGACAATCTCAGAACCCTTTGCCAACACTGCAATCTTGGCAAAAGTAATCGAATTGAAGTGAGCGACCAACCAGCGCTCAGACCGTGACCGGGCGGTAAAGCTGCCCGGCAGGTCAAGCGCCGCCCCGTTACAAAAAATCAGATCTCTCCTATCGACCGATCCAGTATTTTTCGGAAAAATGTTGATGCGTTGGCACGAGCCAGGTATAGATACACTTTGGTGAGTGTCGCTCAATATTGGGAGGGCCAATTTGGGGGCCAACTTTCAAAACTCATTTTCTGTTATTCTCATCCATCGATTCCCGCGTGTGCAATTCCAACGCATTTATTAAATATTGGCTTCCGGTGCTGTTGTGGATGGCGTTGATCTTCTTGGCCTCATCCGATTCGAGTTCGTATCAGCACTCGTCGCACCTGCTTGAACCGATACTCCACTGGCTCTTTCCCCATCTGGTACAAACCCGGATTGATGCAATTCATTACATCTTTCGCAAATGCGGACATCTGAGCGAATATGCCGTGCTTGCCCTGCTTCTTTGGCGTGCTGTTGGCAATACCCGGCGCCAACCGGCAGAGGCACGACCCCGGCAGAGTGTGCAAAGCTCGTGGAAATGGAATGAAGCAGGACTGGCAATATTACTTGTTTTTCTCTCTGCGGCGCTTGACGAATTCCATCAGTCTTTTGTCCCGGAGAGAACGCCGCTGATCTCGGATATTTTTATAGATACCTGTGGTGGCGCGGCGGCAATTCTCACACTCTGGCTTTTGAGGCGTTGGCAAAAATCATGATGAAGGCCGCACTTCTGGACATGCTGCGCATCGTTTTATTTTTCTTGATAGTATTCAGTGGTTCTTCTCAGGCGCTCGGCGAGGTATCAGCATCCCCAAAAATCCCTGGAAATCTGGTTCCAGAGCACACGCCGCAATTTGTCAGCATCGGATTTGATGATAATTATTACGCTGACGGGATGGTCTGGGTCCTCAATGATCTGCAAAAGAGAGAAAATCCTGCAGGTAAGCATAATCCCCGAACATTTGATGGAACGCCAGTCCGGGTATCATTTTTTAACAACACGAATAACGCCGAGAAAGTAATCCCGGGAACAGCGTTGGCCAACACCTATGTGGAGGCATACAACGATGGTCATGAAATCGGCAACCACACCAAAACGCATACCACCTCTGCTTCTACTCAACAAAAGGTGTGGGAGTCAGAAATAGCTGACTGCAGGAAGGAATTGGCATCGCTCAATATTCCATCAGACAAAATTGCAGGTTTCAGGGCTCCTTTCCTTTTATACAATGACTCAATGTTTCATGTGCTGGAAAAATCAGGGTTTTTGTATGATTGTTCTGTTGAGAGCGGTTTTGATGAGCAAGCAGATGGCACAAATTTTACCTGGCCGTATAGATTGGCCAAGGGAAGCCCGGATGACAAAACGATAACAGGACACCCCGGACTTTGGGAAATGCCGGCTTATGCGGTGATCGTGCCTCCTGAATTACGCGCACAGATTAAGAAAAAAGTTCCCGATTTTGATGATAAAACAGGAAAAATTACAGGACTGGACTGGAATTTGGTTGCGGGCTATTCTGAGGGTGGCCTTGGCCTTACCAAGACTGAGTATTTACGTACGCTGAAATATACATTAGACCAGAGACTCAAAGGAAACAGGGCGCCCATGTTATTCGGGGCGCACACTGCGCTTTATACGGCAAAAGCAATGGGCGTAGACATCAGACCGCCCAATATATCATCGCAGGAGATGAGAGAGGTGATTCAAGAATTTATAAACTATGCTCTCACCAAGCCTGATGTTCGGATTGTTCCCTTCTGCAAGATACTCGAATGGTGCAAAAATCCTGCAGCATTGTAGCGTTTCGTTCAGTAACTTCAGACGCTGGCCGTTGACAGACTCTCTCCAATATTGACAATCTCGCAAAAAGTCCAGACTGTCACAATGTCATTTCGACCATCGGGAGAAATCTTAATAGTACCAAGTGGCTAAGAAGAAAGATTTCTCGCTGTCGCTCGAAATGACAGGCTTTTTTGACTTTTTGCGAGACCATCAATATTTACCTGCCTTGCACTCTTTTTATGGCTTGGTCATGAGTTCGGTGCTCAGGTATCGCTCTCCGGTGTCGGGGAGGATGGTGACGATGGTCTTGCCGTCATTTTCCTCTCTGGCTCCCAGGTACAGAGCGGCCCAGACGGCGGCCCCTGATGAGATGAATATTTAGGGTCAGAGTAAATTTAAACTTATGTAAACGCTGCCAGTGGACACCTATACATTCCGGAAATCTATCTCCTGTTGAGATTTCTACTGTATATACGTAATAAAATAACGATCGAGCTTATGGTATAATAAGGTCATCAACATCCTGTTTTTTCACTAAAAGAAGAAGGAGGACAGCATGACCGCACAAAATAGTATATTCGAGAGTTTTTATCCCACCGATTGGAGTGACCCCACCCAATCATCTCAATCTTATCTCATTTTATCACTCCAACATCCTGCAAGGCAAAATTCCGGGTTGATGGATAAGTTATTCCTTCCCTCTGC